>NZ_JBJGYX010000017.1:0-94810 GCF_054050195.1 Geodermatophilus sp. SYSU D00710 | reverse complement strand
CCCCCCCCCCCCCCCCCCCCCCCCCCCCCCCCCCCCCCCCCCCCCCCCCCCCCCCCCCCCCCCCCCCCCCGCCGCGGCCCCCCCGCCCCCCCCCCCCCCCCCCCCCGCGTCCGGGCCAGCAGGCCGTCCAGCGCCGCGGTGACCTCGTCGACGGTGATCCGCGCCAGCGCCGGGTCGAGCTCGGTGCCCCAGGGGTCGCCGGCACCGTCCCCGTGCCAGAGGACGACGTGCTGCGGCCGCGGCGGCGGTCCCCACAGGGCCGGTGACACCGGCCCGAAGAGCACGACCGACGGGCGGCGGTACGCCGTCGCCAGGTGCGCCACGCCGGTGTCTCCGCTGACCACCACCCGGGCGGCGGCGACGGTGGCGGCGAGCTCGAGGGTCGAGGTGCGCCCGGCGAGCACGGCCTCGTCGGGCAGGCCCGCGCCGCGCGCCACGGCGGCGGCCAGGTCGCGCTCGGCCGGGCCGCCGGTGACCCGCACGTCGTGCCCGGCGTCGGCCAGCCACCGGGCGACGGCGGCGAACCGCTCGGCCGGCCAGCGGCGGCCGGGGAAGGCCGCGCCGGGGTGCACCAGCGCCGCCCCGGTCACCGGCGGGGGCACGGCGGGGACGGCGAGGTCGAGCGCGTCGGGGTCGGCGGGGACCCCCAGCCCCTCGGAGACCAGACGGCACCAGCGGGCGACCTCGTGCTCGCCGGGGTACCAGGCCGGGCCGGGGTAGCCGGGGCTGGCGAAGGTCAGCAGCCGCGCCGGGTGCAGGCCGGCGACGACGACGTGCGACGCCGGGCCCTTGCCGTGCAGGTCGACGGCCAGCTCCGGCGGCGGCCCGGCCCAGTCCAGCGGCTCGAGCTCGCGCGCGGGCAGCACCTCGTCGACGGCGTCGACCAGCCCGGCCAGCGGTGCCAGCGCGGACGTCGTCGCCAGGACCAGCCGGTGACCGGGCACCGCGGCGCGCACGGCCCGGATGGCCGGGACCCCGGTCAGCAGGTCCCCGAGCCCCAGCGGCCGCAGCACGACCGCCACCTGCCCTCTGGAACGGCCCCCTCGTAGGGTCCCGCCGCGAGCCCGCGAGCGGTGGGGGGCGAGGGGGTCCTTCATCAGACCCGGGAGCGTTCGACCAGGGCGGTGGTCGAGTGGCCGTCGAGGTAGGGCAGGACGACGGCCTGCCCGTCCCACTGCCGCAGCACCGCCGCCTCGGGCAGGTCCGCCCCGGCGTAGTCGCCGCCCTTGACCCAGACGTCGGGCCGCAGCCGGTCGAGCACCTCCGCGGGGGTGTCCTCCTCGAAGACCACGACGGCGTCGACGAACTCCAGGGCCTCGAGCACCCGCGCCCGGTCGGTGGCGGTGACCAGCGGCCGGGACGGGCCCTTGAGCCGGCGCACCGAGTCGTCGGAGTTGATGCACACGACCAGGCAGTCACCGAGGCCGCGGGCGGCCCGCAGCGTCGCGACGTGCCCGGGGTGCAGCAGGTCGAAGCAGCCGCCGGTGGCGACCACGGTGCCGCCGGTCGCGCGCACCCGGGCCAGCAGCGCCGAGACGCCGTCCTCCGCGGCGACGTTCGGTTCGCGGGTCGCCGGGGTGTCCCACGCCGACGCCCCGCCCGCGGCGACGAAGCGCCCGGCGAAGGCGACCGCCGCGGCCACCGCCTCCCCGGTCACCGCGCCGTCGGCCAGCGCCAGCGCGGCCGCGGCGGCGAAGGAGTCGCCGGCGCCGCAGGGGTCGCCGCCGGTCACCGGCACGGCGGGCACGACCATGGGCGCGCCCTCGCCGTAGGACAGCAGCGCGCCGCGGGCGCCGAGGGTGACCGCGACCGCGCCCACCCCCCAGTGCCGGATCAGCGCCTCGGCCCGCGCGCCGACCGCGGCCAGCCCGTCGCCGCCGGGCGTCGTGCCCGCGGCCGTGGCGACCCGCGCGGCCTCCGCGGCGTTGGGCGTGACGAGCCGCACGGAGGGCACCGGGTCGGCGCCGCGCGGGTGCGGGTCCCACACCACCGGCCCGCGCGCCTCCGCCAGCACGGCCCGGACGGCGGGGTCGGCCGTGGTGCCGCGGCCGTAGTCGGCGACGAGGACGGCGGCGGCGCCGCGGATGGCCCGGGCGGCCTCGGCCGGCAGTTCGCCGAGGGTGGCCGCGGGCGCTCCGCTGTCCAGGCGCACCACCGAGTGGTCGCCCACCCGCACCCGCTGCTTGACGGCGGTGCCGCCGGTGGCCGGGACCGCGACCAGCCGCACCCGCCCGGCCAGCAGCGCCCGCAGCCGCGCCGCACCCTCGTCGTCGTCGATCGGCGCGACCAGCACGACCTCGCGCCCGGTGGCCCGGGCCGCGACGACCGCGGCCAGCGCGGCACCGCCGGGGCGCTCGCGGATCTCGACGTCCTCGACCACGGGGACCGGCGCGTCGGGGGTCAGCCGCGACGCGGTGCCGACCAGGTCGACGTCGAGCAGCGCGTCGCCGACGACCACCAGCGGCCGGGTCACCGCGCCACCCCGAGCCGGGACTGCGGCACCCGGGCGGGCTCGGCGAGCACCGCGGCGTCGAAGGCCGCGCACAGCAGGTGCAGCGCGACCAGGTGGCACTCCTGCACGGTCGCCGTCCACGGGGAGTCGATGCACACCGCCTCGTCGGAGGCGGCCGCGAGCGGGTTGGGCGCCGGGCCGGTGACCGACAGGACGGTGATGCCGCACTCCCGGGCCCGCCGGGCCGCGGCGACGGCGTTGGGCGAGCGGCCCGACGTCGACAGCAGCACGAGGACGTCGCCGGCGCGGCCGTGCGCCTCCACCTGGCGGGCGAACAGCTCGTCGGCCGGGTAGTCGTTGGCGATGGCGGTCAGCGACGAGGTCTCCGCCGTCAGGCAGATCGCCGAGAACGGCGGCCGGTCGGCGCGGTAGCGGCCCACCAGCTCGGCGGTGAGGTGCTGCGCCTGCGCGGCGCTGCCGCCGTTCCCCGCCGCCAGCAGCCGCCCGCGCGACTCGCCGCACAGCACGTCGGCCAGCAGTCGCCCCCACCGGTCGAGGGTGTCGACCGAGGCGTCGAGACTGCGCATGGCCGCGTGCAGCGACGCGACGTGGTCGCGGCCGGTCAGGTGCGTGCACGAGTCGGGCGAGACGACCTCGCCGGCCGAGTGGGGAGCGACACTCACGGGGCGACCTCCAGGGGCGCTCATCGGACGGCCTCGACGGGACGCCGGGTGGACAGGACCTGCCGGTAGACGGCCTCGGTGTCGGCGGCCACGCGGGCCCACCGGTAGCGGGCGCGGGCCCGCCGGACCCCGGCCGACCCGTAGGCGGCGCGCCGGGCGTCGTCGGCCAGCAGCGCGGCGAGCACCTCGCCGAGGCGGGCCGGGTCGCGGGGCGGCACCAGGTCGCCGGTGACGCCGTCGGCGACGGAGTCCTGCAGCCCGCCGACGGCGGTGGCGACCACCGGCCGGCCGCAGGCCATCGCCTCGAGCGGGGTGATGCCGAACGGCTCGTACCAGGGCACCGCCAGGACGACGTCGGCCGAGCGGACCCACGCGGGCACGTCGGCGCGGGCCACCGACCCGGCGAAGCACAGCCGGTCGGCGACCCCCACCTCGGCGGCGACCGCGCGCAGCCGGCGGACCTCGGGGTCGGCGTCGACCGCGCCGGCCGACGGTCCGCCCACGACCACCAGCTCGGCGTCGGGGACGGCGGCCAGCGCGCGGACGGCGTCCTCCTGGCCCTTGCGCTCCACCAGCCGGCCCAGCACCAGCAGCCGCGGCCGGCCCGAGCGGGGCGCGACGGGGCCGCGCGGGGTGAACACCGTGGTGTCGACGCCGCAGGGCACGATCGACACGCGGTCGCGGGACAGGCCCAGGCGGCGCAGCTCGAAGACCTCGTCGCTGCAGGTGGCCACCACGTGGTCCAGCGCCCGGCACAGGCTGCGCTCGAGCTCGACCCGCTGCGCCGGCGAGGTGTCGGCGTCGCCCTGGTGCCGGCGCTTGACCGAGCCCAGGGCGTGGAACGTCTGCAGCACCGGCACCGGGGTGAGCAGGCTGCCGGCGGCCTCGACGCAGGCCAGCCCGCTCATCCAGAAGTGCGCGTGCACGACGTCCGGCGGCGCGACCGACCAGCGGGCGCGCAGCGCGGCGGCCAGCGCCGGCATGTGGCCGAGCAGGTCGTCCTTGGGCAGCACCTCCGCCGGGCCCGCGGTGAGGTGGCTGACCACGTAGCCGTCGGTGGTGGGCACCTCGTCGGGCAGGCCGGGGTCGTCGCGGCGGGTGTGCACGGTGACCTCGTGACCGCGTGCGGCCAGGCCCGCGGCGAGCGCCGCGACGTGCACGTTCTGCCCGCCGGCGTCCACCCCGCCGATGGCCGCCAGCGGCGAGGCGTGCTCACTGACCAGGTCGATGCGCAGCGGGCCGCCGGCGGTCCGGAGCGTCCTCATCGGGTGACCTCCTCGAGCAGGGTGTCCCAGTCGGAGAGGAACCGGGGAAGCCCGTACCGCTCCAGCGCGGCGGCGCGCGCCGCCTTGCCGGCCAGCCGGGCGGCGTCCTCGTCGTGCAGGTACGTGGCGACGGCGTCCCAGAGCACCTCGGGCCGGGTGGAGAGCACCCCGGCGCCGGCGGGGACCGCCTCGACGACCTCGGTGGTGGCCAGCGCGACCACCGGCATGCCCAGGTGCATCGCCTCGAGCAGCGACAGCCCCAGCGACGTCCACCGCACGGGGTGCACGTACACGCGGCGACGGGCCAGCTCGGCGTGCATCGCGACCTGCGGCGGGTCGTCGTGCAGGGTCACCCGCGCGGGGTCGAGCCCGTGCCGCTCGTGCAGGCCGGCCAGGCCCATGCCGAACACGTCGACCGGCGCCACCGCGGCCAGCCCGGGCAGCAGGTCGGCGCCCACCGTGCGGCCCCGGCGCACCGGCTCGTTGGTGACGACGGCGGCCCGCGCCAGCTCGCCGGTCCAGCGCTCGCCCGGGTCGACGATGCCGTGCTCGATCACCGTCGTCGGGGCCCGGCCGTTGTCGTAGAAGAGCCGGTTGAAGTGGGTGACGTGCGCGATCGGGACGTCGTCGCGGTCGGCCAGCGGGTGCCGGGTGTGGGGCACCGGGCCGTCGCCGGGTTCGAGGCCGGGCGCGTTGTGCTCGAGGAACACCGCCGGCAGGTCGCGCCCGGGCTCGCGGCCCAGCCACTCCCGGACCAGCTCCAGGTCGCGCACCCGCTGCAGCACCACGACGTCGACGTGCTCGTCGCGCAGCTGCCCGGGCGTCACCTCGCGCGCCGAGGCCGGCCAGTCCCAGGTGCGGGCGCGGCCGAGCCCGTCGGGGCCCCGGTCCGGGACCACCGGCAACAGGTACTCGTGCGGGCCGTGGACGAACGCCGTCGTCCACGAGCCGTGCACGTGCCAGAGCAGGACCTTCACGCGGCGGTCACCTTCTCCACGGCGGCGACGACTTCGGCGGCGGTCACCGAGGTCAGGCAGGGGTGGCCCGGGACCGGGCAGACGCGGGCACGGGTGTCGCGGCAGGGGGCGTCCTGGTCGCCCAGCAGCACGGTGGGGACGCCGTAGGGCGCCCACCGGGCCGCCGGGACGACGGGGCTGAACAGTGAGACGACCGGGGTGCCGACGGCGGCGGCCAGGTGCGCCGGCCCGGTGTTGCCCACGACGACGGCCCGGGCGCGGTCGAGGACGGCGGCCAGCTCGGCGAGGGTCAGCGCACCACCGAGGTCGACGCCGCGGGTGCCGGCGACGGCGGCGGTCAGCTCCCGCTCCCCCGGTCCGCCGGTGACCAGCACCCGGTGTCCCGCGTGGGCGAGCGCCTCGACCGCCTCGGCGCAGCGCTCCGCGGGCCAGGCGCGGGCGGGCACCGAGGCGCCGGGGTGCACGACGACGGCGCCGGGCGGGTGGGCGACCGGGGGCAGGGGCCGTCGCACCGCGAGCCGGCCGTCGTCGCCGGCCGGCAGCTCGAACCCGGCGGCGCGGGCGAGGGACAGGGCCCGCTCGGGTTCGGGCAGGTCGTCGTCCACCCGGTGGCGGACGTCGAGCAGGGAGCCGGGGTAGTCGACGCTGGTGGCGGAGATGCGGGGCACCCCGGCCGCGCGCAGCACCAGCGCCAGGGGCAGCGGCGACTGGTGGAACGACGTGCTGACCACCGCCTCGTCGGGGGCCAGCGCCCGCACCCGCGCGGTGAGCGCGGCGAGGTCGGCGGCGTCGACCGGCGGCGGGTCGCCGAGGATCCACGGGCAGGCCCAGGTCCAGACCTCGTCGACGCCGGGCAGCAGCGCGGCGGCCTCGGCCCCGGCCGGGCCGGCCAGGAAGACCACCCGCTCAGCGCCCGCGGCCACGGCGCGGACCAGCGGACCCTGGAGGAGGACGTCGCCGGCGTTGTCGAGCCGGGCGACGAGGACGGTGCCCCGGCGGCGGCTCACCACCGGCCGGCCAGGACGTCGTCGACCGCGGCGGTGAGCGTCGCGGCACGGTGCGGCGCGGCGTCGACCTCCTGCCTCCGCGTGACCGGCGTGGGCACCAGGACGGCGCGGGCGCCCGCGGCCGCGGCGGCCTCGACGTCGGCGCCGATGTCTCCGACCACCACGGTGCGCGCGGGCTCGACGCCGAGCTCGGCGCAGGCGGCCTTCACCATGCCCGGTGCGGGCTTGCGGCAGCTGCAGCCGTCGTCGGGGCCGTGCGGGCAGACCTGCACGGTCTCGAAGGGGCCGAGCAGCTCGTCGAGCCGGGCCATGCAGGCGTCGACCTGCTCGCGGGTGATGATCCCGCGGGCCACGCCGGACTGGTTGCTCACCACCCCGACCCGCACGCCACGGGCCCGCAGCCGGTCGAGTGCCTCGCGGGCGCCGTCGACCGGGCGGACCCAGGCGGGGTCGCCGTTGTAGGGGAAGTCGTGCACGAGCGTGCCGTCGCGGTCGAAGAGCACGAGGTCGGGCAGGCCGCGCCAGGGCGTCACCCGGCGGTGCCGTACCCTGCCGCGCAGCCAGTGCCAGGTGGCCAGCGGCGGGATGACGGCGCTGGTGAGGGCCATGGCGCTGACCTCGGCCCGGTCGCGCGGGCCGGGGGCGATCCGCGCCCAGGCGAACTCCGCCGTGCCGCCGGCCCAGGCGAGGGCGGCGGCGAGCGCGGCGCGGGGCCGGCGGGCGGCGGCCAGGCCCACCGCGGCGAGCCCGGCCGCGGTGACGGCGAGGTGCTGCGGGCGGCGGCCCAGCGCGGCCTGCGCCCGCTCGCGCCAGCCAGGACCGTGCAGCCGGCGCATGAGGGCGTCGTCGGCGTTGCCGGCCTGCACGCGGACGCTGACCCAGCGGTCGACCGGGCGGACCGGGTGGGTGATCGCGCGCTCCCCGCGGACCAGCCGGGCGCCGGTGTCCATGACGCGCAGCGCCAGGTCGGAGTCCTCGCGGAAGGCGCGGGGGAAGCGCTCGTCGAACCCGCCGACGGCGGCCAGCGCGGCCCGGCGGTAGGCGAGGTCGGCGGTGATCCAGGCGCTGGTGGCCAGGCCCGCGGTGCCGCGCTCCCAGTCGGTGGGCCGCCGGTCGGCCGGCAGCGGCACCCGCACCCGGCCCTGGCTGCCGGCGACGTCGGCGGGCAGGCCCTCGAGGTCGGCGGTGAGCCGCTCGTACCAGTCGGGGTCGGGGACGACGTCGTCGTCGAGGAAGGCGATCCACTCCGTGCGGGCGGTGCGCCAGCCGAGGTTGCGGGCGCGGGCCGGGCCGCCGCCGCCGGTGCGCACCACCCGGACCGGCGGCAGGCCGGGGCGCTCGACGGCCAGCGGGGGTCCGGCGGGCCGGTCGTCGACCACCACGAGCTCGGCCGGGCGGGGGCCGGGAGCGGCGGCCAGGGCGTCGAGCAGCACGTCGAGCGACGGCCGGCCGATGGTCGGCACGACGACGGTGCAGCTCACGGACATGATCGCGCCCTGCCCGGTCGTGCGCGTCCGCAAACACTACGGGCTTGAAGTGCCTCGGGCCGGACCGTCCCCCGTCGGGCACTCATCGCGATGATGGCTGGTCAGCGGCGGATGCGGGTGGCCGCGGACACCCGCGCCAGCGCGTCGGTGACCACGGCGGCGTCGTCACCCAGCAGGGCGAGCAGGCGGGCGACGAGTTCGTCGTGGGTGACCGCGGCGGCGCGCACCCGCTCCCGGCCGGCGTCGGTCAGCCGGGCGTGCAGCAGCCGGCGGTCCCCCGGGCGCCGCTCGCGCACGACCAGCCCCTGCTCGACCAGCCGGCCGACCGTGCTGGTGACGCCGGCCCGCGACAACCCGAGCGCCTCGGCGACCTCACCCATCGTCACCCGCTCGCCCGGTGCCTCGGCGATCCGCCGCAGCGCCTCGAACGCGGTGAGGGACAGGTCGTGCTGGCGGTGCAGCGCGGAGTCGACCCGGTGGGTGATCCGGTCGTGGACCTGCACGATCCGCAGCCAGGTCTCCGCGGCGCGCGGTGCGACCCCGGCCAGCTCTGCGGGGTGGGACGGGACGCCGGGAGCCAGCACGTCCTCGGAGCCCATCGCACCATCGTGACCGAAGTCGGCGTCAGGCGCTCCCGGTCGGGCCGGTCGGCCAGGAGGGTCCGGCCGGCCAGGACGGCGCGGACGGCTCACGACGGCGGCCGGCGCTCAGGACGAGACCGGTGGCGGTGACGACCAGCGCCAGCCCGGCGAGCACCAGGGGGACGGGCACCGGGTCCGGGTCGACCGGGCTGGCCGCGGCGGCCACGCGCAGCTCGACCACGGCGGTGACCTCGGAATCGGTGCCGACCAACGCGAGCGTCGTCGTGCCGGCGGCGCCCGGGACGCGCACGGTGGCCTCCACCTCGCCGTCGGGACCGGCCGCGACCGAGGCCAGGACCCTGCCGTCGGCCACCTGCACGGTGACCACCTCGCCGGGCGTGAAGCCCGCCCCCATCAGGATGACCGCGTCGCCGGCGGTGACCTGCCCCGCGGAGGCCACCACCGCGCCGCCGGGCGAGACGCCGCCGTCGCCCGGGACACCGGGAGCGGGGTCCGGCGCGGGCGGGTCGGGCACCGGCAGCGGCGCCACCTCGGGGGCCGGGGCCACGTCCCCCGGCGGGACCGGGACCTGCTCGGGCGCGGAGTCCGGGGCGGGCGGCATCGCCGGGGCGCCCGCGACCGGCGGCACCTCACCGCCGCCGGGCGGGACGGCGATCGCCGCGCAGTCCTCCTCGGCAGGCCGGGTGAACACGAAGCCCTCGAGCTCGTCGACGTAGGTGGTGCCCGAGCCGTCCAGGGCGGTGAACTCGAGCCGGCTGTCGACCGTCTCACCCCAGGCCACCTCCGCCGTGCGCAGCACGGCGACCTGTCCCGGCTGCAGCTCGGCGGAGGCCTCGCCCTCGGGGGCGCGGGTGGTGGCCAGCGTGACGGCGTAGGCGACCGTCCCCGCGGTCACCTCGACCACGACGCCGCCGGGACGGCAGCTGGGCCCGTGCGTGACGCGGGAGTCGGGACGGGCGGGGTCGTCGGCGGCCGCGGCGGGAGCGGCCAGCGCCACGGCACCGGCCAGCAGCACGGTCAGCAGGCCCGTCGTGGCGGCCAGGCCGGAGAGCCCCGTCGGCAGGACGGGGCGGAACGCGCGCCCCGGCCTGGGCCTGGGCAGGGTCCCGACCGGCACGGTGTCCCCCTCGAGCGGTCGTGCACGCCGGCCCGGTGGATCCGGGACGGCGCCCTGCCATTGTGCGGCGCGTGACCACGTGTGGACGAACGATCGACCGCGCGTCGTGACCTGGCGCGGCGTGTCGGCGCCCGGGCGTGTCGCTGAGGGGGGTCGGGAGCGGGTGAGCCGGGTCACTACGGTGATCGCCGTGGACTCCGCCGCCGGGACCGGCCGCCGCCGACAGAACGACGTCTACCGCGCCGGGGTGTACGGGCGCTCCCCGCTCGTCCCGACCACCGCCCGGCCACTGCAGCGCCGGGCCCGCGAGCGGCTGACCGCCCGGGCCTACGCCTACGTCGCGGGGGGCGCCGGCGAGGAGCACACGCAGCGGGCCAACCGCGCGGCCTTCGACCGGTGGGCCGTCGTCCCGCGGGTGCTGCGCGACGTGAGCGCGCGGGACACCTCCGTGGAGCTGTTCGGCCGGCGGATCCCCGCGCCACTGCTGCTCGGCCCGGTCGGCGCCCTGGAACTGGTGCACCGGGAGGCCGACCTGGCGGTGGCCCGCGCCGCGGCGTCGCTGGGCGTGCCGTTCGTGTTCTCCAACCAGGCGTCGGTGCCGATGGAGGCCTGCGCGACGGCGATGGGCGACGCGCCGCGCTGGTTCCAGCTGTACTGGTCGACCTCCGACGAACTGGTCGAGAGCCTGGTCGCCCGCGCGGAGGCGGCCGGCTGCGAGGCGCTGGTGGTCACGCTCGACACGACGATGCTCGGCTGGCGGCCGCGCGACCTCGACCTCGGGCACCTGCCCTTCGCGCTGGGCAAGGGGATCGCGCAGTACACCTCCGACCCCGTCTTCCGGCGGCTGGTCGAGGCCCGGGTGGCCGAGGCCGGCGACGCCGCGCCCGCCCAGGCCGGTGCGGCCGCCGGGCGCGACCGCCAGCCGCGGCCGACGCTGGCGGCGGTGCTCGCGATGGTCGGCATGGCACGCGCCTGGCCCGGCCCGCTGCGGGAGAACCTGCGCTCACCGCTGCCGCGTGCCGCCGTCGAGACCTTCCAGGCCATCTACTCGCGCCCCTCGATCACCTGGGCCGACCTCGCCTGGCTCCGGTCCCGCACCCGGCTGCCGGTCCTCCTCAAGGGCGTGCTGCACCCCGACGACGCCCGCCGGGCGCTGGACGAGGGCGTCGACGGGATCGTGGTGAGCACCCACGGCGGGCGGCAGGTCGACCGGTCGGTCTCCGCGCTCGACGCGCTGCCCGACGTGGTCGCCGCGGTCGGCGACCGGGCGCCGGTCCTGCTCGACAGCGGCATCCGCAGCGGCGCCGACGTGCTGGTCGCCGTCGCCCTGGGCGCGCGCGCGGTGCTGCTGGGCCGGCCCTACGCGTGGGGGCTGGGCCTGGCCGGGGAGGCGGGCGTGCGACAGGTCGTCTCCGACGTCCTCGGCGAGTTCGACCTCACCCTCGGCCTGACCGGGCACACCTCGGTCGCCGAGCTCTCGCCGGAGGCCCTCCGCCGGGTCGGCTAGGCAGCCGCAGGACCCGTCGTCCCGCGCCACGCCGAGGCCCCGTCCGACACGCCGGGCCGGGGTTGACTCCAACTGTGACGGCGCTCACAGTGGAGGTCGGGCGGGGGCCACCGGTAGACGATTGGCCCCCCACTGCTGGGGGGATCGACCCACGCGGCCAGACCGCCAGCACCGGCCCCCCGCCCCACGACGACGCCGGCCCCGGGACCCCCGGGGCCGGCGTCGTCGTTCAGTCGCGGGTGCCGGCCAGGGCGGGCTCCTCGCCGGCCGCCGGTCGCGGAACGGGCACCGCTGCCCCGGGCAGCGGCTCGTGCCGCAGGTCGGGCAGCCACCGCAGCCAGCGGGGCAGGTACCAGTTCGCCTCGCCCAGCAGCCGCATGACCGCCGGCAGCAGCACCGCCCGGACCACGGTGGCGTCGAGCAGCACCGCCACCGCCAGCCCCAGCCCGATCTGCTTCATGCTGGTCAGCGACAGCGTCACGAAGGTCAGGAAGACGAACACCATGATCACCGCGGCGCTGGTGACCACGCCCGCCGACGAGGTGATGCCCTGCGCGACCGCCGTCCGCGTCGGCAGGCCACGGTCGTGACCCTCGCGGATCCGGCTGAGGATGAACACGTGGTAGTCCATCGACAGGCCGAAGAGGACCACGAAGAGGAACAGCGGGATCCAGTTGACGATCGCACCGGTCCGGTCGAGCCCGATCAGGCCGGCTCCCACGCCCTCCTGGAAGACCAGCACCATCGCGCCGTAGGCGGCGGCGACGCTGAGCAGGTTGAGCACGATCGCGGTGACCGCCACGGTGACCGAGCGGAACGACACCAGCAGCAGCACGAACGCCAGCACCAGCACGAAGCCGAACACCCAGGGCGTGCGGTCGGCCATGAGCTCGTCGAAGGCCACCGAGTAGGCGGTGTCGCCGGTGACCACCGCGGTCACGCCGTCGAGCTCCCCCACCGTGGCGGGGACGACGTCGTCGGCGAGGGTGGCCAGCGCGTCGCGTGAGGCCTGCTCCTCCCCGTCGCCGGCCAGCGGCACGGAGACGACGGCCACCGTGCCGGCCCCGTTGGTCTCGACCCCGATCGGCTCGTTCACCTGCCCCGTGGCCAGGGCCCGCTCGCGCAGGTCGGCCAGGGCCGCCTGGACCTCGGGGGCGGTGACGTCGGGCGCCTCGACCACCACCTCGGCCGGTGCCGGCCCGCCGGGGAAGGCCTCGGTGATCCGGTCGAACGTCCGGATGACGGCGAGGTCCTGCGGGAGGTCCTCGACGCCCTCGCCGCGCAGGTCCATCGCCAGGGCCGGGACGGCGAGCGCGACCAGGGCGGCGCCGGCGGTCAGGGCGGCGACCAGCGGGCGGCGCAGCACGGCGCCGAGCACGGCCGGCCAGAACCGGCCCGGGCCGGCGTCGCGGCGGTGCAGGAGCGGGATCCGGCCCCTCTCCACCCGGTCGCCGAGCCAGGCCATGGTGGCCGGCAGCACGGTGAGCGAGCCGAGCACCGAGATCGCGACGACGAGGATCGTGGCCGAGGCGACGCCGGTGAAGACGGAGAACCCGGTGAGGAACATCCCGGCCATCGCCACCACGACGGTGACACCCGAGACGAGCACCGAGCGGCCCGACGTGGCGGCGGCGACGTCGAGCGCGTCGACCGGACCGGCGCCCCTGGCCCGCTCCTCGCGCTCGCGCTTGAGGTAGAAGAGCGAGTAGTCGACGCCGACGGCCAGCCCGATGAGCAGCATGACGATCTGCGCGTTCTGGTCGACGTGCCAGACCTGGCTGGTGAGGCTGAGCAGCCCCAGCGCGGCGACGAACGCCGTGAGCGCGAAGACGAGCGGCACGAGCGCGGCCACCACGGCGCCGAAGGTCACCAGCAGCACCACGAGGGTGATCGGGATCGACAGCAGCTCGGCGCGCCGGAAGTCGGCGTCGAGGACCTCGCCCAGCGCGAGGTCGGCGCTGGTGTCGCCGAACTGCTCGACGCGCACGTCCTCGTGCCGGTCGGCGACGGCGGCCAGCGCGCCGGCGACCGCGGGCAGCCGCTCCGCGGCGTCCTCGCGGTCCCCGGCGACGTCGAAGGTCACCAGCGCCGAGCGGCCGTCGGCGGACACCAGCGGGGCGCCGTCGAGCGGGCTGACCACGCCGGTCACCTCGGGGGTCCGCCGGAGCGTCTCGACGACGTCGGTCAGCGCCGCGGTGGCGGCGGCCTCCCCGACCCCGGCGTCCCGCTGCACGAGGACCATCTCCGAGGCCGGTTCCTCCCAGCCGTTGTCGTCGAGGATCTGCTGCGCCCGCGCCGGCGCCCCGACGCGCTGCTCGGCCGCGGTCAGCTCCCCCTGCGGGACCAGCTGCCCCACCAGGAGGGCCAGGGCCACGAAGGCCAGCCAGCCGCCCACCGCGGCCCTGCGGTGCCGCGCGCTCCACCGCCCCACCCGGCCCGCCAGGTTGCCGGACACGTCCACGTCGGTCTCCCGTCTGCTCGTTCGACGGGCCCGACTCTGCTGGCCGGGGTCGGGCCGGCCGATCCCGCCAGCCGGCCGGTCGGGTGTCGGGCTGGCCCGACAGCCCACCGCGGCGCCGCAGGGGTGCCGGCCGGCCCGGCAGTCGGATCGGGGAGCGTCGGGTCCGGACACACGACGGCCCCGCTCTCGCGGGGAGAGCGGGGCCGCAGTGCTGTCTCAACCAGACGTGCACCCGAAGGGATTCGAACCCCTAACCTTCTGATCCGTAGTCAGATGCTCTATCCGTTGAGCTACGGGTGCCGAGTGTTCAGTTGTCGTGCGCGGAGGCTCCGGGATTTGAACCCGGGATGGGGATTAACCCAAACCGCATTAGCAGTGCGGCGCCATAGACCGGACTAGGCGAAGCCTCCCGGGGTCCGAGTTCCCCCGGTACCACCGCCGAAGAGACTACCAGCGGCCTCGGCGGGGCTCCCAGCCCGGGGGTGGCCCGGGCCGGGAGCACCGGTCAGACCGCGACCCGCTGCCCCACTCGCGCCGGCGCGGGGCGGCCCGGCACCAGGGTCACCAGGACGGCCGTCGCGGCGCCGGCGACGGCCAGCAGCAGGCTGCCGGTCACCCCGGACGGACCGTCGATCAGCGCGCCGCCGAGCGCCGCGCCGAGCGCCGACGCGCCGGTGGCCATCGTCGAGAGCCAGGTGAAGGCCTCGGTGGTGGCGTGCGCCGGCGCCAGTGCGCCGACCAGCGAGTTCTGCACCGTCATCGTGGGCGCGATCGCCGTCCCGCCGAGGAAGAGCAGCGCCCCGAGCACCCACGGGCTCGACGCGGCGGCCAGCGGCGCCAGGCCGATGGTGACGCCGAGCAGCAGCCACCGGTACTGACGCGGCAGCGAGGCGCTGACGACGCGGGCACCGAACCACAGGCCACCGGCCACCGACCCCAGCGACCACAGCGCCAGCAGCAGGCCGGACAGGCCCGGGGACCCGGCGGCGTCGGCGAAGGCGGGGATGGCCACCTCGAGCGCGCCGAAGCCCAGCATCAGCGCCGAGCCGCTGACAAGCACCCGCGGCATGCCCGGCGTCAGCACGGTGGCGAAGGCGCTGGTGCGCTCCGCGGCCGGCACGGGGACCCAGCCGCGCATCGCCGCCGAGGTCGCGATGGCCAGCGCGCCGGTGACCGCCAGCGTCCCGGCCACGCCGAGCGCCCACGCGGGGCCGGCCAGCACGGCCAGGGTGGCGACCGCGGTCGGGCCGGCCACGAAGACCAGCTCGGTGGCGGTGGCGTCGAGGGCGAAGGCGGTGGGGCGCACCCGCGGGTCGACCCGCGACCACAGGGCGCGGACGGTGCCGGAGACCAGCGGCGTCCCGGCGCCGGCCGCGGCCGAGGCGGCGAGGACGGCCGGCGTCGGCGCACCGCCGAGGACCGCGAGCACCAGCAGGGCCAGCAGCAGCGGGTAGGCGGCGCCCTGGGCCAGCAGGACCGGGCGCGGGGTGCGCCGGTCGGCCAGCCGGCCGAGGACGGGGGCCATGGCGGCCATCGCGAGACCATAGGCAGCCGACGCGAGACCGGCGATCGCGTAGGAGCCCGTCTGCTGCTGCACCATGAGCAGCAGTGCCAGCGGGACCATCGCCGACGGCAGCCGGCCGGCGAAGCCGGCGAGCAGCAGGACGGGGGCGGACGGCAGGCGCCAGACGGACAGGTACGAACGCACGACGGAACTCGTTTCGGCTTGCGGGGGATGAACGGAACAGTAGGGAGTCAAACGCCGTTGACTCCCTACGCAGTCCCGAGGCTAGCGAACCGGTCAGCGACCGGGTGGTAGGGAGTCATATGAACTACGACACCTACGGGTCGAACGCGGTCGAGCTGGCGATCGACCTCGCCAACGCCGATCGCGACGGCGACCCGGGCTGGGCCGGCACCTTCCTGCGCGCCCACGAGGAGTGGTTCACGCCCGCGACCGGCCTGGACCTCACCGCCGCGGAGACCCGCCGGGCGGCGGCCACCGCCGACCTCGTCCGCGCCGTCGCCGTCGCCGAGTCGCAGGAGACGGTCATCGCCCGCCTCAACGAGCTGCTCGCGCTGGCCCGGCCGCACCCGTATGCCACCGACCACGACGGCGAGCTGCACCTGCACTACGCCCGTCCCGACGCCCCCGCGCTCGAGCAGCTGACGACGACGGTGGCGATGGGCCTGTCGCAGGTGGTCGCCCAGCACGGCTGGCAGCGGCTGGGCGTGTGCTCGGCCGAGGGCTGCAACGACGTCTACGTCGACACCTCCCGCAACGCCAGCCGCCGGTACTGCTCCAACACCTGCGCCAGCCGCTCCTCGGTCGCCGCCTACCGGGCCCGGCGCAGGGCCTAGCGTCCGGCGGGTGACCCCGCGGCGGCGGAGGCGCTGCGGGACGCGACGCCGGTGTCGATGGTGCTCGGCGGGCGGCCGGTGGACGTCCGGCAGCCGGTGACCTGCGACGGCGAGACGGGCGCGGCGTCCACGTCGTTCGCGTTCCGCACGCGTGCGCCGCCGACCGTGTACTGCCACCGCACGTCCTGAGCCGCCGCTCCTGCGGTGCAGTTCGCGCTCCTGCGGCGTCCCAGCACCGCGGGAGCGCGCGCACGACCGCAGGACCGGGACCTCGCGGCAGAGGTCCACGCCGCGCGCGGAGGGACGGCGGTCACTAGGTTCCGTCCCGGGGTGTCCCTCCGCGCCGTGCGGGCAAAGGGACACGCAGCCAGTCCCGTCGACGGAAGAGGTCCTCCATGTTGGTCCGCCGGATCGCCCGGCCCCTGCTCGCCGCGTCGTTCGTCTACGGCGGCATCGACACCCTGCGCAACCCGCAGACCCGCGTGCCGGGGGCGGCGCCGGTGGTCGACACGATCACGAAGACCGCCGACCAGCAGCTGCCGGTGCAGGTGCCGCGCGACGTCGAGCAGTGGGTCAGGATCGACGCCGGCATCAAGGTGGGCGCCGGGTCCCTGCTCGCGTTGGGCAAGCTCCCCCGGCTCAGCGCGCTGGCGCTGGCCGGGAGCATCGTCCCGACCACGCTCGCCGGGCACCGCTTCTGGGAGCACGAGGACCCCGAGGAGCGCTTCGGCCAGCTGTCGAACCTGCTCAAGAACGCGGGCCTGCTCGGCGGGCTGCTGATCGCCGCCGTCGACACCGAGGGCCGCCCGTCGGTCGGCTACCGCGCCCGCCGCGCGGCGAAGCGCGCCGCGGACAACACCGAGCGCACGTACGAGAAGGCCGCCCGGCGCGCCGCCAAGGCGCAGCGGAAGGCCGAGAAGAAGGCGAAGAAGGCCACCAGCTGAGCACTCCCCTCCCGCCCGCGGCCGCGCTCCGGAGGATCGCCTTCCTCCTGGAGCGCGCCCGCGAGCCCACGCACCGGGTCGCGGCGTTCCGCACCGCGGCCGCCGTCGTCGACGCGCTGCCCGAGGGCGAGCTCGACCGGCGCATCCGCACCCGGACGCTGACCGACCTGCGGGGCATCGGCCCCAAGACCGGCGCCGCGATCGTCCAGGCGCACGCCGGCGAGGTCCCCGAGTACCTGGCCCGGCTCGAGGAGGCCCACGCCGAGCTCGTGCCGCTGGCCGACGACGTCGCCGAGTTCCGCAGCACCCTCCGCGGGGACCTGCACACCCACTCCGACTGGTCCGACGGCGGCAGCCCGATCCGCGAGATGGCCGAGGCGGCGATCGCCCTGGGCCACGATTACATGGCGCTGACCGACCACTCGCCGCGGCTGACGGTCGCCAACGGGCTCACCGCCGAGCGGCTGGAGCGCCAGCTCGACGTCGTCGCCGCGCTCAACGCGGAGCTGCACCCCTTCCGGATCCTCACCGGCATCGAGTGCGACATCCTCCTCGACGGCGGCCTCGACCAGACCGACGAGCTGCTCGGCCGCCTGGACGTCGTGGTCGCCAGCGTCCACTCCGACCTGCGCGCCGAGGCCGCGGCGATGACCGAGCGGATGCTCGCCGCCGTCGCCAACCCGCACACCGACGTCCTCGGCCACTGCACCGGCCGGCTGCTCATCCCGCGGGAGCAGCGGGAGGGACGGCGTCAGCGGCCGCGCCCGGAGAGCGCGTTCGACGCCGAGGCCGTGTTCAGCGCCTGCGTCGAGCACGGCACCGCCGTCGAGATCAACTCACGGCCCGAGCGCCTCGACCCGCCGCTGCGCCTGCTCTCGCTCGCCGTCGAGATGGGCTGCGAGTTCGCGATCGACACCGACGCGCACGCCCCCGGCCAGCTCGACTGGCAGGGCAACGGCTGCGAGCGCGCCGTCGAGACCGGCGTCGACGTCGACCGGGTGGTCAACACCTGGACCGCCGACGAGCTGCTCGAGTGGACGGCGGGCTAGCGGGGGACCACCAGGGCCGGGCCGAGGTCGGCCGGCGAGGTCGCACCGGCCAGCGCCAGCACGTGCCGCAGGTCGGCGGCCAGCTCCTGCAGCAGCCCGGTGACGGCCGGGGCTCCCCCGGCCGCCAGTGCCCACAGCACCGGCCTGCCCACGAGCACCGCGGTGGCGCCCAGTCCCAGGGCGACCAGTGCGTCGGTGCCGCTGCGGATGCCGCCGTCGACCAGCACGGGCACCCGGCCCCCGACCGCCGCGACGACGTCGGCGAGGGCGTGGGCGCTCGGCAGCGCCCGGTCGAGCTGGCGCCCGCCGTGCGCGGAGACGACCACGCCGGCGGCGCCGGCCGCCACGCAGCGCAACGCCTCGTCGCCGCGCAGCACGCCCTTGACCAGGACCGGGAGGCCGCCGACCTCGGCGAGCCGGGCGACGACGTCCGGCGTCGTCGACGGGTCCTGCTCGGCCGACTCGCGGCCGACCGTGCCGGGGACCAGGTGCCGGGCCAGGTTGACGAGGTACTCGTCGTCGGGGACGCCGATCCGCACACCGCCGACCCGCTGCTTGCGACCGACGTGGGGGGTGTCGACGGTGAGCACGACGGCGCCGGCGCCGGCCGCGGCGGCCCGCCGGACCAGCGCCTCGGTGAGCCCGCGGTCGCGCATGACGTAGGCCTGGAACCACCACGGCCCGGTCGCCGCCGCGGCGACGTCCTCGAGCGGGCGCGAGGCCCGGGTGGACACGACGGTCAGGCACCCGGCGTCGCCGGCGCCGCGCACGGTGGCGCACTCGCCGTCGGGGTGCGCGAGCGCGTGGAACGCCATCGGCGCGACGACGAACGGCGAGGCGAGCCGGGCGCCGAGCACCGTGGTGGCGACGTCGACCCGTGAGACGTCGCGCAGCACGAGCGGGCGCAGCCGGAAGTCGCGCCAGGCGGCCTCGGCCTCCCCGGCGGTGACCTCGTCGCCGGAACCGGCCTCGTAGTACTCCCACACCTCGGGCGGCAGTACGGCTCGGGCCCGCTCCTGGGACTCGGTCAGGACCGGTAGCACGCCGCCTCCCTCGCCGTCCTCGCCCGGGCGAGCCGCTCGGCACGGGAGCGGAGCGTAACGGCCGAGCCACCGGGTACCCACCGGAGGTGGCGGTGTTTGCGACCCGCCGCCTCGGGGAAGCGATGACGGACGGATCGGACGGGGGACCCGCGCGCCGAACAGGAGTGACCGTGGTCGTCGTTCTCGTCGTCGTGACATGGGTGCTGCTGGCCGTGCCACTCGCCCTCGTCCTCGGGCGCGCGCTGCACGCCGCCAACGTCACCGACCGGGGAGGCCTCCGGGCCGCACACCGCGAGCCGCGCGCCGGGCTCCTCCTGGTCGACCGGCCACTCCCGGCCGGGCCGGCCTCACGTCGGCGCAGGGGTCAGTCCTGCACGGCGGGGTTCCGCGCGGCCGGCAGCTCCAGCGAGAGCGCGTCGTCGTCACGGCGCAGCCACGCGGCGGGCAGGACCAGGCGCGGCGCGACACCCACGAGGACCGCGACGAGCACGGCGACGCCGGCCAGCGCCTCGCCGGACTCCTCCACGAAGGTCGCCATGACCGTCCACTGCCCGCGGACGAGTCCGGGGACCGCCGACAGGCCGACCGCAGCGACCGCGTAGAGGCCGAAGGTGCTCAGCACCCGGCGCCGGTCACGGCGCTCGGCGCGGCTGAGGAAGGCGAGCACGGCCAGGACGGCGACCGCGCCCAGCGCGCTGATCGCGACCGCCCCGGCGGGCGAGGTGAGCGCGGTCAACGCCTCCATGACCGTCACGTGCACGGTGCTCCCGGCCTTGACCACCGCGACGCCGGCGGCCACGGCGCCGACGGCCAGCCACCAGGTGCGCCGACCGGGGTTGCGGGCGGCACCGGCGACCGCGGCCAGGGCGGCCGCGGCGAACAGGGCGGCGACGTAGACCCGCGGCAGGGACCACGGGGCGTCCATCGACAGCGTCTGCGCGAGGGGACCGGTGCTCCCGCGCAGGCGCAGGACGTACCCCACCGTCTCGAGCGCGACGGCGAGGAAGGCGAGCGCGATCCCGACGGGCGGGAGCGGCACCCGGCGGCGCACCGGGCTGGCGACGCGCGCCCCGGCGGGGGTACTCGGCTGCTGTCCGATGACGCTGCGGGACGACCACCGGTCAGCCAGCCGGATCCCCCGGCCCAGGACGACACCGACGACGACGGCGACGACCACCCACGCGGCGAACCCGCCGACGATCCACGTCCACACACGCGCGTCATCGGCAGACCCGGGCCCGGACGGGACCGTCCGGTCACACCATCGGGTCGGCTGGGGCCAGCGCGACCGCCTGGACGGGTGAGGCGGCGGTCACCACTCACGGCACCGCCTCTCGGCACGATCTGCCCGCGCGTTCAGGCCCGACCGCACGGCCCACACCCCTAGGAAGGACGGGTGTCCACCGCGCTCGTCATCGCAGTCGCCTGGCCGGCCGTCGCGGCACTCCTCGGGCTCGTCGTGGGACGTGGCATCCGGGTCGCCGACGACCGCACCTCGCAGGGTGACGACCTCAGCCGGCAACTGGACGCCGTCGTCGTCGGCCTCGAGGACGACCTGCGCGCCGCCGCAGCCGGCTGACCGGGCCACCGGCGCTCACGGCGGCTCAGGCCGCCGTGCCCCGGGACGCCGTCCAGCCGGCCCAGGCCGAGGCGACCATCTCCTGCACGTCGTGCCGGGCTTCCCAGCCGAGGACGGCCCGGATGGTGTCGGCCGAGGCGACCACCCGGGCCGGGTCGCCGGCGCGGGGCGGGACGACGACGGGCTCGGCCCACGCCTCGTCCGCCGTGCCGGTGACCGCGCGGATGGTGTCCACCATCTCGCGCACCGAGACCCCCTCGCCGCGGCCGACGTTGGCCGTCAGCACGCGCACGCTGCCCTCGGCGAGCGCCCGGGCGGCGGCGACGTGCGCGGTGGCGACGTCGGCGACGTGGACGAAGTCGCGGATGCAGGTGCCGTCCGGCGTCGGGTAGGCATCGCCGAAGACCAGTGGCGCCTGCCGTTGCGCGAGCCGCTGGAAGACCATGGGGACGAGGTTGGAGACGCCGCGGTCGGTCAGCGCGGGATCAGCCGTCCCGGCGACGTTGAAGTAGCGCAGGTTCGCGTAGTGCAGGCCGGTCGCGGCCGCGACCTCCTCGACCATCCGCTCGCCGACGAGCTTGGTCGAGCCGTACGGGTTCACCGGGTGGCACTCGGTGTCCTCGCTGACGAGATCGACGTCGGGCATGCCGTAGACCGCCGCGCTCGAGGAGAAGACCAGGGAGCCGACGCCGGCCTCGACGGCCTGCTCGAGCAGCACCCGCAGACCCTCGACGTTCTCCCGGTAGTACAGCAGCGGGAGGCGGACGGACTCCTCGACCTGCTTCTTCGCCGCGACGTGCACCACACCGGTGACGCCGTGTTCCCGCAGCGTGCGCCCGACGAGGTCGCCGTCGAGCACGCTGCCGACGACGAGCGGGGTACCGGGGATGCGGTCCGGGTCGCCGGTGGAGAGGTCGTCGAGGACGACGACGGACTCCCCTGCGGCCCGCATGGCGTCCACGACGTGCGCACCGATGTAGCCGGCACCGCCGGTCACGAGCCAGGTCACCGATCCAGCCTAGGGTCCGGAGCGCCGTCCGCCGCTGGGCGCCGGGCACGGCTCCCGCGCCGACCTGACCCGCGCGCGACGACGGCCCGGGGCGGGTGGCGGGTCCAGGCCAGCCGCGGCCTGCACCACTTCTCGGCGTGTCGTCACCCTTGCGGCGGGTTGCGGCCACGCCCCTCCGGGACGACGTACCTCGTTGGTGGAGTGGTGCCAGGCGGGACGCCGTGCCCCAATGAGCGAGACGCGGACGTACAGCCTCTGACGTCCGCCCACGGGGGTCGACGGGGAGTGAGGCCATGTCTGTCATCAGCGTCCAGGGGTCGAGACGGACGTCCGCGGCGCCGTCCCCCGGTGACGGCTGGAACCGCTTCGCCACGGGCATCCGCGGTGCGGGGACCGCTGCTCGCCGTGCCTGGCGAGCAGGTTACGTCCGGCGGACGGTGCTGCTGGACGTCCTCTGTGCCGCACTCGCCGGCGGGGTCGGCCACTGGCTCTGGTTCGACGTGATCGCCGCGGTGGGTCCCCGGCCGACCGCGTGGCAGGCGCTGCTCGTACCGGTCGTGTGGCTGCCCGCCATGCTCGTGGCCCGGGCATACGAGGAGCGCTTCCTCTGGATCGGTGTCGAGGAGTACCGCAGGGTCCTCGGCGCGGCGGTGGTCGTGCTCGCCGGGGTCGGCACGGTCTCCTGGGCCCTGCGACTGGAGGTGGCGCGCGGCTTCGTCGTCCTCGCCCTGCCGCTGGCCACGCTGTCGACCCTCGTGGCCCGGCTCGCGCACCGACACTGGCTCCGGCGGGCACGCCGACGCGGGCTGTACCTGCAGACGACGATCCTGGTCGGCTCGCGGTCCGCGGTCGCGGCGCTCGACGAGCAGCTCCAGCGGTCACCTCAGCAGGGGTACCGGGTCATCGGGTGCTGCCTCCCGGCCGGGGAGCGGTCGACCGGGGCCGACGCGTTCAACGGCCTCCCCGTCCTCGGGGACGTGGCGGAGGTCGCCGCCGTCGTCGAGCGCTTCGAGGTCGACACGGTCGCCGTCCTCCCGGGCCCGGACCTCTACGGCTCGGTCCTCCGGCGACTCGGGTGGGAACTCGAGGACACCGAGGCCGAACTCCTGCTGGCCCCGGCGGTCACCGACGTCGCCGGGCCCCGCGTGCACATCCGGCCGGTAGCCGGGCTGCCGCTGCTGCACGTGGAGCGACCGGAGCTGACAGGGCTCCGCCGGTTCACCAAGGAGGTCGTCGACCGCACCGCCGCCGGTGTGGGCCTGCTGCTCCTCGTGCCGTTGCTCCTGACGATCGCCGTGGCGGTGCGCCTCACCAGTCCAGGACCGGTGCTCTTCCGCCAGGAGCGGGTCGGCAAGTGCGGCGAGACGTTCACCATGCTCAAGTTCCGCAGCATGGTGCAGGACGCGCCCCGGCTGGTGGAGGAGCTCGCCACGGCGAGCGACGGCAACGGGGTCCTGTTCAAGATGCGGGAGGACCCGCGCGTCACCCGCGTCGGGAAGACGCTGCGCCGCTACTCCCTCGACGAACTCCCCCAGCTCCTCAACGTCCTGCGCGGGGACATGTCGCTGGTGGGTCCCCGTCCACCGCTGGCCGAGGAGGTCGAGCAGTACGGGACGGACATGCGGCGGCGGTTCCTGGTCAAGCCCGGGCTGACCGGCCTCTGGCAGGTGAGCGGGCGCTCCGACCTCTCGTGGGACGACTCGGTGCGCATCGACGTCCGCTACGTGGAGAACTGGTCCCTGCCCCTCGACCTGATGATCATGTGGAAGACCGTCGGCGCGGTCCTGCGCGGCTCGGGCGCGTACTGAGCGCCTGGCGGCCTCGGGTCGACGTCCAGCTCAGCGGCGCGTACACCACGAGCGAACCCCTCCCCTCGGCGCGCTCCGGCGGCTAGCGTCGCGCCACTCCACTCCATCCCACGTCGGAATCGAGGCCCCGATGGCTGGGACACGACGCAACATCCTCACCATGCCGCTCGACGCCGTCCGGCGGGTGACGGCGGCCTTCGACCGGCTGAAACTCGACGGCACCTACGACGGCTTCGTCCAGCGCCACATGCAGGCGATGCAGACCGCCACCCCTCCGGGGTCCTCCCGCAACGCCGCGCACCGGGGACCCTCCTTCCTCCCGTGGCACCGCGCGGCCCTCCTCGAGCTCGAGGCGGCACTGCAGTCCGTCGACCCCGCCGTGGAGGGGCTGCCGTACTGGGCGTGGCAGGACGAGGCGGCGCTCAACGGCGGCGACCCCCGCCGGTCCCGGCTGTGGACCCCTGACTACCTGGGCACCGACGGGGACCCCAACCGGGGCAACCGCGTCCTCAACGGCCCCTTCGCCGGCTGGTACGCCCTGATCTACAACAACTCGACAGGGGCGTTCGTCCGCCGGTCCACCCCCGGACTCGTCCGGCGTCTGGGCCGGGATCCCGCCGGCTCGCGCGTCCTGCCGGACGCCAACCAGGTCACCGACGCCCTCAGGTTCACCGCCTACGACGTCGCTCCCTTCGACGCCGGGGTGTCGAGCTTCCGCAACCGGCTCGAGGGGTGGTCCGCAGGGCCCCGCATGCACAACCTCGTGCACCGCTGGGTCGGCGGGGACATGCTGTCAGGCACCTCGCCGAACGACCCGGCGTTCTGGCTCAACCACGCCAACGTCGACCGGCTGTGGTGGCAGTGGCAGGGACAGCGCGGGATCACCACCTACCAGCCCGCGTCCGGTGGCCCCGTGGGCCACAACCTCGACGACGTCATGAGCGCGGGGCTGCTCACGCCCCGGACGCCGGCCAGCGTCCTGGACATCACCCAACTCGGCTACAGCTACGCCTAGCCGTCCGCATCTACAGCGAGGAGACGCGGGATGACCACTCGCAGGCGCTTCCTGCTCGCCGGCACGGCGGCAGTGGTCGGGGCGGCCGTCACCGGACACGTGGTGTTCAACGAGCTCCCGAGGGCCGACGCGGCGCCGCCCGAGGAGCGGTTCCGGTACCGCGGGCGGGACGTCGTCATCACGCCGGCCGGCAACGCGGCCCACGCCACCGTCAACGGTCGCCACGGGCTGCACGTGGAGCGTTCGGGCAACGAGTTCATCACCCACCTGCTGCCCTTCAGTTCCTTCTCGTCACCCCGGCAACTCGTCCAGGCCGTCATCGACGCCGAGGACGCCGGACTCCTGATCATCTGAGGTGCGGGCCCCGGGTCCGCAGCTCGAGGAGGGCACGGTCCGCAGGCTGCGACGGACCGTGCCCTCCTCACCTCAGCGACGGGTCACGCAGCGGCGTGCCCGTAGGCCCGGGCGGCCGGGTTGCGCGGCACGTAGTTCGAGTCCAACTGCGGGTCGAGCGGCCAGACGTTGCCGGACTCGTGCGACCGGCTCACCGGGGAGTCACCGAAGTCCTCCGAGAACCGCGTCCCGCCGAACCCGATGTTGTCGGTGACGTACACCTTGTCGCCCATGCACCCGCTCGGGAACTCGCCGGAGTTGGTCGCCGAGTCGTAGCGCACCACGAAGCCGCGCTGGCTCTGCGGGTCGGCGAAGACGTTGTGGTGCACCCGGACGTCGTAGACCCCGCCCGGCTCGGCCGCGATGAACGAACCGCCCGAGCCGCCGTTGGAGAGGGTGTTGTAGCGGTACTCGACCTCACCGGCGCCGTAGGCATCGCTGTTGGTCGCCACGCCGCGGCAGTCGTCGCCCCACCCGATCTTCGAGTTCTCCGTGCCCGAGTTGGCGAAGACGTTGCGCTCGATCAGGTTCCCGCGGCTCCAGCGGCCGGTGTTGAAGTAGAGGTTGGCCGCCGTGGTGTCGTGCACGTGGTTGCCCCGCAGCGTGTAGCGCTGAGGGATCTCCGACGTGGCGCTCGCCCGGCCGACGAGGATGCCGGCGTACAGACCGTTGAACACCTCGTTGCCCTGGAAGACGACGTCGTTGCCGCCGATGAGGGCGACGATGCGCCGATCCACGGCGCTCGAGGTCGCGCCGCCGCTGAGCGTGGTCGGGGTCGGGTTCGTGAAGCGCAGGTCGCGGATGGTCCAGAAGGACAGGCCCGACAGCGAGAAGCGCCCGTCGATGACGGCCCGGTTGGCCGGGTCGTAGCTCTTGACGACGACCCGGGCGGAGGCGGTGCCGTCCGGCAGCGAGGAGTCCACGACCTCCTGCGTGTAGGTCCCCGGCATCAGGCAGAGGACGGTCCCGGGGGTGACCTTGTTGAGGGACTGCAGGACGCTGCGCCAGGGGGCGGCCTGGCTGCCCGCCGCGGTGTCGCTGCCCGTGGTGGAGACGAACTTCGTGCAGTCGGTGGCGGCGGCCGCCGGCACGAGTTCGGGGGACGCGGCGAGCGTGGTCGTGCCCGCGGCAGCGGGACCGCCGGGCTGTACGGCTCCGAGGGCCGCCGCGACGGCGACGAGGACGAGCGCCAGGCTGGGCAGGACGCTCGTGCGGCGGCCACGACTCCCGCGACGTGCGGTGGACGCGGCTGTGGAACGGCCCGTCGATCGGCGGGGGGTCGCGTGCCGGGGCAGGGCAGGACTGTGGCGGCGCATGCCGTCTCCTGTGCTGTGCTGGGGGAAGTGGTCACACCACCAGCGCAGGCAGTTCGTCCGGCATCCGGGCGGACCGACGGTCGACACAGGCGGTCGACGCTGCACGTGACCTCGGAGCGAGGCACCGCACGTCCGCAGGGGCATCGCAGGGAGCGATCACCGGCTGACTCAGCGCTGTTGGCCTGGCCGACCGTAGTCGATACGTCACGAAGAAAGCACACCGGGTTCGGAGACTTCCGCGCCGGACCACCCCTCCCGTCACAGGCGTCCCACAGGTCTCGGGGACGCCTGTGACGAACGGCGCGCCACTGCCCGGTCGCCGGGTCGGCGGCGAGTGGGATCAGGACGGGATGGGGACGCCTCGCCGACGACGTCTCCTCGAGGCCCCGTCCCCGACACCGGGGCCCGCCCCGGCGACCTGACGAGCGCTCTCCCCGCGCCGGCCCGGCCTGCGAGCGAGCAGGCTCGCGGTCTTGCGAGCCGACTGCAGCAGCTCGTGGGCGAAGGGCGCGGGATCGGTTCGCGAGACCACGGCGTGCGCCTTCGGCCCCCGGACCGAGCGCCACCAACCAGCGGGTGTCAAGCTTCCCTGCCGGAAGGCGTGGAGGGCCGACTGGAGATCCCGCCGGTCGTCGATCCACTTGGTGCCGAGGAAGCGCTGCTCCCGAGCCGGCGGCAGCGGCAGCCCCACCATGTCGCAGTAGGCCGTGTACAGCAGTTCGACCCCACCCGCTTCAGCGATGGCCGAGCGGCCGGTCGGCCGGCCGATGTTGGGCTCGATCACGAGGTGGCGACCGGTGCGGGCGTCCTGCTTCATCTCGACGTATCCGAGCCCGCGGTACCCGACGCCGGCGAACAGCCGGACGGTCTCCTGGAGCACCTCGTCGTTCCGGCACTCCTCGCCCAGCGAGCTGGTGCCGGTCTCCGGCGGCCACTGTCGCAGCTTGCGCGCGACGAAGGTGACGAGTGGGTGCGAGGCCTGGTCGAAGTAGACGTTGCAGGAGTACAGGGACGAGACCCCACCGTCGACCCACTCCTGGGCGATCAGGCTCTCCGACCACGGCGCGACGCGTTCGTACACCCGGAGCAGCTCCTCCGCGTCCCCCACCCGGAATGCCTTGACGCTGGTGTGCGCCTGCCAGGTCGCCGACTTCATCGGGGGTTTGAGCACTGCCGGGAAGGTGAGCGTCCGCGCTGCGCGTTCCGCGTCGGCCCGGGTCTCGACGATCACCGTCCCGGGGATGGGCAGGTGGTTCTCCTGGGCGTGGCGCAGGAAGCCGACCTTGTCCATCAGCATCTCGACCACGGCGTGGTCGGGCAGGGCCATGGAGTACCAGGGAGCGAGCCGGTCACGATGGCGTGAGATCAGCAGGACGGCCAGATCGGTGCAGGGGAAGAGCGCAGCCCGGTCCTGCAGCTGGGGACCGAGCCGCACGAGCGCCTCGACGAGGTCCTCGCTGAGGAGATCGGCCTGCAGGACCGTGCCGCAGGCGCGCGTCCGGCAGGCGTAGTGCCCGACGTCGGTGGCCAGCCCCGTCACCGGCACACCTCGTGCGGACAGGATCCGTGCGGTCTGCAGTCCGGTGATGCAGTCGAGGCCCACCACCACGGCGGGTGCCCCGCCCACGCTGCTGTCCCTGCGCCGGCCGGGCCGGCCGGTCAACCCCCGGACTCCTCGAGCGCGATGGTCTCCTTGGTCCGCACCAGCTCGAAGATGTGGTCCACCTTCGCGATGTGGGGGTCGACGGAAGCAGCTCTGCGTTCCGACCGCAGGGTCTCCAGTGTCTGCTCCATCGCGTGCACTGCTGCGCGCATGGGGTGGTTGGCCAGGATGACCATCTGGAAGCCCTTGTCGTACAGCTCCTGGTCGGTGTAGTCGGGGAAGAGGGTGGGGACCGCGACGAGGGGGATCTTGCCCAGGCCGTCCCACTGCTCCAGGAACGCCTCGATCTCGCGGAGCGACTTGTCCTTCGAGTGGATGAGGATCGCGTCCGCGCCGGCCTCGGCATAGGCGTCGGCCCGCTCGCAGGCCGCGGCCACCCCGTGGCCGGCGATGAGGGCCTCGACCCGGGCGACCACGACGAAGGAGTCGGTCTCCCGGGCCTCCAGGCCGGCGCGGATCCGGCGCGCCTGCTCCCGCACCGGGATGAGCTCACGCTTCGACTCGCCCGTGTAGAGGCTGTTCCGCTTCGGGAAGAGGTTGTCCTCGACGCAGATGCCGGCGATGCCACTGCGCTCGAACTCGACCACCGTCCGGACCAGGTTGGTCAGACCGCCGAACCCGTTGTCACAGTCCGCCAGGACCGGAAGCGAGGTCGCACCGTCGATGCGGACCGAGGCGGCCAGCGTCTCGGTCATCGTCGTGAGGTTCAGGTCGGGCAGGGCGTGTGTCATGGTCGCGACGCCGAAGCCGCTCACCCACACTGCGTCGAAGCCGTAGGACTCGATGAGCTGTGCGCTCATCGCGTCGTGGGCACCCACCGCCACGCAGGGCCGGTCGGCGGTCAGCCCGTCCCGTAGCGCGGCGCGCTTCCGCTCGGCGCGATTCGTTCCCATCGGAGCTCGCTTTCGTCAGTGGAGTGCTCAGGAGTCGGTCCGGTGTCCGGGAGACCTCACGCGACGGCCGTCGTGACGATCTCCTCCGGAGTGAGTTCTCGGTCCAGGCAGCCGC
This sequence comes from Geodermatophilus sp. SYSU D00710, assembly GCF_054050195.1. Classification (NCBI taxonomy): domain Bacteria; kingdom Bacillati; phylum Actinomycetota; class Actinomycetes; order Geodermatophilales; family Geodermatophilaceae; genus Geodermatophilus; species Geodermatophilus sp. SYSU D00710. The sequence goes on along the minus strand of NZ_JBJGYX010000017.1, from coordinate 66,064 downwards.
GCTCGTGCGCACCGAGCAGCTCGACGACGCGCTCGCCGATGAGCCGTTGGGAGTCCCAGGCCATGGCCCCGATGTGGGGGGTGAGGACGACGTTCGGCAGAGTCGCGAACGGGGAGACGACTCCCTCGCCCTCACGCTCGTGCACGTCGAGCGCGGCACCGAGGACCCTCCCGCCCTCGGTGAGCTCCCGGTGGAGCGCTCGCTCGTCGACGACGCCGCCCCGCGCCACGTTGACCAGGAAGGACCCCTGCTTCATGCGCGACAGCACATCGGCGTCGATGACGTGGCGGGTCTGCTCGTCCAACGGGAGGTGCAGGCACAGGAAGTCGGACTCGGCGACCACCGTGTCGAAGTCGGTGAGCCGGATCCCGCGCTGCGCCAGGGCGGCCCCGATCTCCGGGGTGTCGTTGGCAACGCACCCGATGGCGCGCATCCCCCAGGCCGCACCCATCTCACCCACGCGGCTGCCGATCCTCCCGGCCCCCAGGACGCCCAGCGTCTTGCCCGCCAGCAACGGCCCGCCGAGCTCGGACTTCGGCCAGCGTCCCTCACGGAGCAACCGATCGGCGAGAGTCACCTTCCGGACCAGGCTCAGCAGGAGCCCGAAGGTCAGCTCGGCGACGGGCTGCGCCGACGACCCGGGGACCCGCACGACCTGGACGCCGCGCCTCTCGGCGTGGGCGACGTCGATGTTGTCGAGGCCGGAGCCGGCCCGGACGAGGAGACCCAGGTTGGGTGCGGAGTCGAGCACGCGGGCCGAGATCACCACCCCGCTGCGGAAGACGATGGCCTCCCGGTCCGCGACGAGCTCGGTCAGCTGCTCCTCCGGGGCGTTGAAGGCCCGGAGGACGTCGTGCTCCCTCTCGAGCGCCTCGACGGCGCCCGGGTCGATGGAACTGGCGAGGAGGATCTTCACGTACGCCTCTTCTCGATGAAGTCGCTGATGACGGTGGCCACGTCCCGGGTCACCTCGTCGATCGGGCGGTCGACTCCCACGACCGCGAAGTCGGGGAAGCGGTCCGCCAACTGCAGGTACTGCTGCCGCCTCCGGTCGAGCCACTCGACGCTCGCCTCGCCCTTCCGCTCGAAGAGCAGTCGTCCTGGCGCGTCCAGGCAGATGACGAGGTCCGGCTTCGGATAGGCCTGTCTCAGGAGTCGGCCGTGGACGCGGGAGGCCAGCGACCGGGGTCCCTGTCCGTCCACGTCGGAGTGGAAGTAGTCGGCGTAGAAGTGCCGGTCGAACACGACGATCCGACCGCGCCGGAGGTGGTACTCGGCGACCAGCTGCCGGAACCACTCCTCGGCCAGCCACATCAGCAGCCGCACGGCACGGACACCGCCACCGACGACCCGTCCGACCGGTCCGACCCGACCGACGGTCGCGGCTCTGGTGTGGTCGGAGGGAGCGACCATGTCCGACCTGCGACCCCGCGCGGACTTGATCGCGAGCGCCAGCCTGGTGGTGGGCAGCATCAGGCTGCTGGCGTCGAGGTTGACCCCCATGTAGATGCGCTTGACCGGCGCCGGCAGCCGACCATCCTCGAGTCGCTGGCTGATGGTGCTCTTGCCCGCACCGTCCGGACCGATGAGCGCCACGGTGATCACGGCCGGGCACCCCGGAGGCGGGTCGCCACGACGAGACGGCCCCCCGTGTCCTGCATCGATGTCGTCTCCCCTGCCATGTCGGAGGTCCCCGGCCCACCGAGCGCTGGCCCGCCTACCGGTTGCCGCGGAGTCGCAGCCGCACGGACCTCCTCGCCGTCGTCGCCGTGGACCGCGGACCGGACGGCCGCCAGGTGCGGCCGTCCGGGTCCCGGACGCTCACCGGCCGACCGCGCTCCGGCACGACCAGGTGTCGGGGGACGTTAGGGGCTCTGGTGCGCGCCGTCCATGGGGTCCGTCCCGGCTGGTGCGGTGGTGTCCGGACCCGCTCCGAACCGGCACCGTCACCTCCGACCCCGGTCATCCGCGGCGCGGGGAAGGCCCGGCACGGGCGCCAGGGGCCGCGCTAGGGTCTCGCGCCACGCGATCCGAGCACGGCCGGGCGGAAGGCACACAGGGGATGGGCGAGGGGCGGACCGTCATGATCGAGGACAGGCGCGTCCGGCCGGAGGGGTCCGGCCGCCGCGGAGCCGCGGCGCCGGCTCGAGCCCCGCAGGCGAGCCCGGCCACGTGGTGCTCCGGTGTGGGCGGCCACAGGAGGTGCCGGTCGTGAGCGACGACCTGGTGAGCATCGTCGTGCCGGCTCGCAACGAGGAGCGGTCGATCGACGGGACCCTGTACGCCCTGCGCGCGCAGGACTACCCCAACCTCGAGATCATCGTCGTGGACGGCGACTCGACGGACGGCACGGTCGAGGCGGTGGAGCGCCACATGGCCGACGACCCGCGGATCGAACTGCTGCACAACCCGCAGCGGATCACCCCCGTGGCGCTCAACATCGCGCTGGCACACGCACGGGGCCCCTGGTTGGTGCGGATGGACGCCCACTCCACGGTCGACCCCGGTTACGTCAGCGCCGCGGTCTCCCGGTTGCGCGAAGGGCGCTGGGGCGGGGTCGGTGGTCGCAAGGACGGGGTGGGCAGGACCCCGGCGGGCCGGGCCATCGCCGCCGCGCTCGGGAGCCGGTTCGGCGTCGGCGGCTCGCTGTACCACCACGGTGTCACCGAGCAGGAGGTCGACCACATCCCGTTCGGGGCCTACCCGACCGAGCTGGTCCGCCGGCTGGGCGGCTGGGACCCGCGTCTGGTGACCAACCAGGACTTCGAGTTCGACCACCGCCTCCGCCGGTCCGGCGCGGCGCTGCTGTTCGACCCACGCCTGCGGATCGACTGGCAGAGCACGCAGACGATCCGGGACCTGTACCGGCAGTACCGGCGCTACGGTCGCGGCAAGGTCGACGTCGTCCGTCTGCACCCCACGTCCCTGCGACCGCGGCAGACGCTGCCACCGCTGTTCGTGCTGTACCTCGCCGTCGCCGCGCTCGTCGGCCTGCGCCGGCCCCGGACGGCTGCCGCCATGGTGGCGCCCTACGCCGCGGCGCTGACCGTCGCCTCGGTGCGGACCGCCGGCAGGGTCGACGACCCCCGTGCACGGCCCTTCGTACCGGCCGCCTTCCTCGCGATGCACGTCGGCTGGGGCGTCGGGGTCTGGTCCCGCGTGTGGGACGTGCTGACCGGGAGGGCCGGGTGGTGACCGCCGGCGGGGCGGGTGCACCGCCCGGCCTCGCCGACGGATCCGTGGACTTCGACCTGCACGGCTTCGTGGGCATCCGACTGCTGGACGCCCGAACCCGTGACCTGGCCGTCGTCACCCGCCAGATCGGCCCGTTGGGCCGCCCCCTGGACAGGGAACCCGACATCACCATCCGGTTCGTCGACGAGCTGCCCGAGCCGCGCCGGACCACCTACGCGGGCTGGCCGGAGACGGGGGCGGCGGACGGCGTGTTCCACCTGCTCCGTGGGCGGGGGGGCGTCGCCGGTCGCACCCGGCTGCCGATGGACGATGTCGGGGGGCGCTGCGAGATCGTCTGTGAGCGGCGCGTCGGCCCGGTCCCCCACCTGCTCGCGGTCATCAACATGACCGCCCTGGCCAAGGGCGTGCTGCCCCTGCACGCCTCCGCCTTCAGCCACCGCGGGGCAGGGGTCCTGGCGACCGGCTGGGCCAAGGGCGGCAAGACCGAGGCCCTGCTGGCGCTCGCCGCGCGAGGCGCCAGGTACATCGGGGACGAGTGGGTCTACCTGACCCCGGACGGCGCCATGTACGGACTGCCCGAGCCCATCCGGCTGTGGCACTGGCACGTGGCCCAACTGCCTGCCCTGCGGGCCGGGCTCCCGACCTCCACCAGGGCGCGGCTCCGGGTCCTGCCGACGGTGGCACGCGCGGCAGCGGCGATGGGCGACGCCGGTCGCGGCCCGTCGGCATCGGTGCTGCGGCGCGCCGCCCCCGTGGTGCGCCGGCAGGCCCACGTGCAGGTCCCCCCGGCCCGGCTGTTCGGGGACGACGCGGTCGAGCTGCAGGGCAGGCTCGACCACGTCCTGCTCGTGATGAGTCACGACCGGGACGAGGTCAGCATCGAACCGATCCCCGGGGCCGCCGTCGCCGCTCACATGCGCGCCTCCCTGGAGGACGAGCGCAGCCAGTTCCTCGCGGTCTACCGGCAGTTCCGCTTCCTGTTCCCCGACCGCCGGTCCGCCGTGGTCGAGCAGGCCTCGGCCATCGAGCGCGACCTGCTGGAACGACTCCTGGGAGGCCGTCCCGCGCACCTGCTGCGGCACCCGTACCCGATCGACCTCGACTCACTGGTCGGGCCGATCGAGTCGGTCCTGTCCGGCCAGGACGTCGCAGCCCCGGCCGGCGAGGGGCTCAGCGCGCCAGCGAGCGGACCCTCCGTGCGGCGCCCTTGACCCGGGGTGCTCCACGGCTGACCGGTGCCGACGTCCGCACCGGCAGGTACGGCCGGGCGGACTTGATCCGCATGGTGAGCCGGCCGTTGCCGTGGAAGATGCCGACCCGCGGGACCGCGTGGTCGCCCGGGCGCTCCCCGTCCTGGGGCAGCGCGAAGGCGTGGGAGAACCCCGCCCGGGCCGCGGCCCGGCGGACGTGGGGGTCGTGCCGGCCGCGGGGATAGGCCAAGAGCGTGGCGGGGCGTCCGAGGAGGTCGGACAGCAGCTCGCGGCTGTCCCGCAGGTCCCGGACGCACTCCTCCTCGGTGAGGCGGGTCAGGTCGTGATGTGCCCAGCTGTGGGACTGGAACTCCACCCCGGCATCCTGCATCTCGAGCACCTGGTCGAGGGTCAGGGTGGACAGCGGCTCCGTCCCGGGCGTGTCGACCCAGTCGACCGGCCGGCCGGCAGGGGTGAGGGTCTGCGCGACGAGGAACACCGTCGCCGGCAGTCGCTCGCGCTGGAGGACCGGGAGTGCGTACTGGTGCAGGGCGGCGAAACCGTCGTCGAAGGTCAGGGCCGCCTCGCCGCGGGGGAGCCGTCCGGTGGCGTCCAGGCGCGGCAACGCCTCACGGAGTGGCAGCACCCTCCTCCGTGCCCGCAGCCAGGCGGCCTGCCAGGCGAAGTCCTCGGGCGGCACCGCCAACGGGGAGGTCCACCGCGGCTGCACCGAGTGGTAGCACAGGATCGTCACGCCACACCTCCTCGCAGTCCGTCGTACAGGGCGGAGACCCGCTGGGCCGTGACCCCGCTGGAGAACATCGTGGTGGCCCGCTCCCGGCCGGCCGCGCCCATGCGCCGCCGTAGGTCGGGATCGGTCAGCAGGGTCGCCAGCGCCTCGGCGAGCGCCTCCGGGTCGTGCGCCGGGACCACCAGGCCGGTGACCCCGTGGTCGACCGCGCGCGCCACGTCCCCGACGTCCGTGGCCACCACCGGCAGCCCTGCGGCCATCGCCTCGAGGACCGACAGCGGCATCGCCTCCCACCAGGACGGCAGACAGAAGACGTCGGCCTCGGCGAAGGCGGCCGGCATCTGCTCCGGGGGGCGCGTTCCGAGCAACCGGGTGTTGTCGTCCAGGGCCGCGCGGACCTGTGCCTCTGCGGTCGGTCCCTCGTCGGGTGTCCCCCCGAGCAGCTGGACCTCGTGCGGGATCCCGCGGTCTCGGAGCACTCGGGAGGCCGTCAGCAGGTCGACCACGCCCTTGCGGGGGGTCAGCAGGCCGACGTAGAGGACCCGGGGGACGGCGTGGTCGGATCCGGCGTGCATGTAGGCCTCCACCGGGACGCCGTTGTCGATCAGCTCCACCCGGTCCTCGGGCAGGACCGTGCGGAGCTTCTCCCGGCCTGCGGTCCACACCGCGACCACCCGGTGCGCGGGCAGCATGGCCAGCCACACGAGCGCCCGGCGCTGTGGACTGGTCAGCCACCGCTGGATGTGCCCGCCGTGGGCGTGGATCACCACGGCGCATCCTCGGGCCCGCCCGGCGAACCCGAGCAGACCGGCGCGGACGACCGTGACCGCCGGTGAGAGCGCGGAGTGGATGTGCACGATGTCGCAGCCGCGGGCGGCACGCCACACGGCCACGGCGTCGCTGACGGTGCGCCGGACGTTGGCCCGCGTGGCGCGGCCACCCTGCGGGGTGCCGGGATGCGAGACGTTGAGGAAGCGCAGCTCGTGCTCCTGCGCGAGCCTGCTGCCGAGCAGCGTCTGCAGGAAGGTGGGGATGCCGCCCCGCTCGGGGGCCCCCTTCCCGACGAGCAGCACCTTGCTCATGGCCTGCCTCCTGCCCCGATCGCCGGCCCCGGCCACACGGCCGCCGAGGCTCGGGAAGGTACCGGGAGACGACCCCGGACGACTCGGTCGGCGACCGCGCCACCCCGGTGCGGATGCGGCGTCTCCCTCACGCGATGCCCGTGCCCGTGGCCTGCAGGCAGAGCTCGACCGTGATGACCCGGCCGAGGAGGGCGTCCTGGGTCGCTCCGGGGCGCCGGCCGGTCTGGAGGAGGCGGCGCAGCGTCTCGGGACGGTAGAGGTCTCCGCTGCGCAGCTGATCCGGGCGGAAGCTCCCCCGGGCGGCGAGCTCCTCGAGCACGCTGGCGTTGACACGGGACGCCCAGGGAAAGGTCCGGCGCTGCATCAGCAGCGGGCGCCCGAGCACCCGGTCGCTCACCTTGGTCACCGCCTTGCGGGCGAGCTGCGTGTAGTAGGGGGCGAACCGGTGGGCGCTCGTGATCCGCAGCGGCTGGGCCGGTCCACCCCGTGTCGTGGGCAGAGCGGCGACGACCGGGTCCAGCCGCTCCACCATGTGGCGCATCAACCGGTGGCCGTTGCGATGGCGGTGGTCCGTGGAGAACGCGACCTCGAACACCGGCCGGAAGTAGAAGGGCAGCTGGGCGGTGAGCCAGCCGTCGTCGGCGGAGCGGTAGGCGCCGAAGTGCCCGGTGGACTTGTAGGCGTAGAGGAGGTCGAGCTGGGTGGTGTTCAGCTCGCCCGCATAGGGCTCGGCCCACCGCGCCAGTCGCCCGCGCATGTCCTCCCGGACCTCGGGCAGCGGATCACCGGCGAGCACGGACCGGTCGACCGGCTTGATCATCCGCATGTCGATCCAGTTGTCGAGGTTCACCCGCGTGGACCGGCCCGCGGCCGCGAACTCCGACTTCCAGCCAGCGAACTGCAGGTGCTCCCCACCTCCGCCCGACAGCAGGGACGGGAGCGTCCGGGCCAGCAACCGGTGCACCCAGGACACCCGCGAGAGCTGGAGGACCTCGAGCTGGCCGTCACCCCACGCCAGGGACGAGTCCAGCTCCCGTGGGAGCACGGTGTCCCAGTCCGTGGGGAGCTCCGGGTGCACCCACTCGCAGCCGGTCAGGTCCGCGATCCGGCACGCGATGGCGAGGTCATCGGGGTTCGTCGTGTGCCGGGTGTTCGCCCGGAAAGCCACGCCCGCCCGCCGCAGCAGCAGGGCCAGGAGTCGCGAGTCGTACCCGCCGGTGAGGTCGATCCACGTCTCCGGCCGACCGGCCAGCCGGCTGCGGAAGGTGTCGACGGCCACGTCGATGCAGTGGTCGGCCGCCTTCCGGAGCGACAGGGAGCGGACCTCCGGGTCCACCTGCGGGCGCCAGTAGTGCTCCCGGCACTGCCCGCCCGGCCCCACGCGGAGGACCTGACCGGGCTCCAGCCGCTCGATCCCCCGCCAGTGGGTCCCGGCGCCGAAGTGGTACCCGGAGAGCAGGAACGACTGCACGGCGAGGCGATCGGCCGGGGCGGCCAGGAAGCGCGCGAGCGCGAGGCTCGAGGTCGAGACGTAGACCGCCCCGGGACGGACCGCCAGATAGACCCCCACCATCCCCATCGGGTCGTTCGCGACCACCGCCTCCGCCGACGCCGGGTCGTGGCCGACCAGAGCGAACTGACCGTCGGCCGCAGCCAGCCAGGCAGCGCTTCCGGGTGCTGCCGACGACGAGCTGGAGGGCACGCCGATCGTCAGGGGCCATTCGGGCGAGGTGCCTGGCGACCGGCTCGGCGTCTCGGCCGGCTGCAGCCGAGCGGCCCGGACCCGGGAACCGCCCCGGGACACCGTGACCGCGCACGGCCCTCGGACCGTCTCGTAGCAGGACACCAGTCGCTCCAGCTCCTCGTCCCGGGCTCGCTGCTCGCCCACGGCGAGGACGGCGACCAGGCCACTCACGGGATGCGGCTCCCCTCTGCGTCGCGCCGACGGCCGGGCGAGTATGTCCCGCGGACCGCCTCCGCGGGGCCTGCCGCCGCCTCGGCCTCTCGGGCGCCGGTGGACCTTGTCCACCCCGGGTGCCACCCGTAGCCTTCCGGGACCTCGCGAGCGTCGGCAGCCCCAGGTGTCCGGGCAGCCGGCCGGCGTCGGCACGGTGGTGGGAGGCGTGGGTGGCCAACCGGAGCTTCGCCAGGCGGGTCCTCGACCCGCGCGCAGGGCGACTGGTGCGCGAGGCGCGGACGGCGCTCGCGAACCGGCACGTCGTGCCGCTGCGGCGACAGGTGGCCGCGTGGCGCCACGGCTTCTACGCCGACTCCGCCAGGGTGTACGACTTCGACCGGTACGGGTTCGAGTCCTACGTCTCCGACTACGAGCGGGCCACGAGGCTCGCGTCGATGAACGAGAACAGGTACCTCCTCGACGACAAGGTCGTCACGTACCTGTACCTGCACCAGATGGGCGTCCCGACGCCGACGGTGCACGGGATCGTCCACGGCGGTGACGTCGTCTGGCTCGGCGCGGTCCCTCCGGTCGGCGGACTCGCCGGACTGCTCGAGGAGCGCCGCAGGCTGGTCGTCAAGTCACGGTCCGGATCGGGCGGCAGCGGTTTCGCCGTGCTGGAGCGGGATGCCGACACCACGTACGTCAACGGGACAGCGGTCGCCGACCCGGCCCGGTCGCTGGGCAACGGCTCGCTCGTCATCACCGACTTCGTCGAGCAACACCCGGCGCTGGCGGCGATCTACCCGGGAGCCACGAACACGATGCGGTTGATGACCTTCCGGGACGTCGACACCGGAGAACCCTTCGTCGCCTTCGCGACCCACCGGTTCGGCACCGAAAGGTCCGGGCCGGTGGACAACTTCGGCGCCGGGGGGTTGAGCGTGGGCGTCGACATCCCGACCGGGACACTGAGCCGCGCGTTGTGGCGGCGCCCCGCTGCGGCTGGCGGATCGCGGGAGGTCGTCTGGATCGACGAGCACCCCGACACCGGGGCGCGGATCACGGGCACGTCGGTCCCGCACTGGCAGCAGGTCCTGGACGGGGTCCGTCGCGCCGCGGCGGCCTTGCCGGGCCATCGTTACGTGGGCTGGGACCTGGCAGTCACCGAGGACGGGTTCTCGATCATCGAGGGGAACAACCGGGGCGACGTCGTCGTCCAGATGCACGGTCCGCTCCTGGTGGACGAGCGGCTGCGGAGGTTCTTCGCGGCCCAGCGGAGCTGAGGCGGGAGCCGGTACCGGCCAGGTCCTCCCCCTCAGGTGTCCGGGCCGGTCGTGGTCGCACGCCGACGGACGAGCGAGCGCAGGTCACGGCGCATGGACGGGCTGGCCCCGAGGAGGACGACCGCGAGGATCGCCGCCGCAGCCAGACCGCCGCCGAGCCGCACGGCGTCGCCCCCCGGGACGAGGGCCGCGGTCAGGGCGGCGCCGACCCCGGCGCCGATGCCCGCCCCGACCGCCGGTCCGCAGGCCACGAGCAACGCGGTGAGGCGTATCCCGAGGAGCCGGCCCGCGACGACCTGCATGACCACGGCGAACAGGAGGGCCACCGCGGCCTGGACCACGGCCACACCGCCGATGCCCCAGGGAGTGGCCAGGACGAGGGCGGGGACGAGGACGAGGAGTCGGGCCGCGGTCAGGCCCAGGGCGAGACCGGGCCGGCCCACGGCCTTGAGCAGGTCCACGACGCCCATGCCCAGGGACCGGAAGGCCGCGTAGACGGCCAGCGCCTGGAGCGGGAACACGCTGGGCTCCCACTCCTCCCCGAAGACCACGGGGACCAGGTACGGGGCCAGGGCGGCGAGGACGCAGCCGAGCACCACGCCGTACGCGGTCTGCAGCCGCCACACGCGCAGGTATCCCCGGCGCATCCGTTCGGGCTCACCCCGTGCGCGGCTGAAGACCGGGAACATGACCTGCGACAGCACCTGGAACGTGCTGATCACGACCATCTCGGGCAGCCGGAAGGCCAGTACGTAGTACCCGAGCGCCGTCGCACCCAGGGCGTGCGACACGACGACGTAGTCGATGTTGAGGACGACGGTGTTGAGCAGCCCGTTGCCGGCGGTCGGCAGGCCGAAGGCCAGCAGGGGACGGATGTCCGGCCAGCGCAACCGCCACCAGCGCAGGTCGGGCCGGTAGCGGACGCGGCTCCACGCGACGAGGCTCATCACCGTCACGGCTGCCAGCTGCCCGTACACCAGGGACCACGCGCCCAGACCCACGAGTGCGAGGCCGACGGACACCATGCCCCGGGTCGCGTTCGCCGACAGCTGGACGGCGGCCCTGCGGCGGAAGAGCAGGTCCCGGCGGAGCAGGACGTCGGGCACGATGCCCAACGCCGCCAGCAGGAACGACAGCGCGAGGACCCGCAGGAAGTCCGTGACGGCCGGATCCCCGAGCGCCTGTGCGAGGGACGGCGCCGCCACCACCGTCAGGCCGCCCAGCACCACCCCCGAGACGACGGTGAAGGCGAGTGCGGCGTCGACCGAGCGCGGCGAGTCCCGGTGGTAGATGAGGGCCTGGGCCACCCCGAAGTCGGCCATGACCTCGACCACTCCGACGAAGACCAGCGCCAGGCTGACGAGCCCGAACTCCTCAGGGCCGAGGATCCGGGCGAGGACGATGGTCGCGGCGAGGACGAAGAGCTTCCCCAGCGTGAACGACAGTCCCTGCCACGCGACCGAGCTGACCGCCGCGCTGGTCAGCCGCTCCGGGGGTGCCGTCGACCGGTCGACGGTCGTGCCGCGGTCAGCGCCCCCCGCACGCATCCCCTGCCACCCCCACACCGGCGCGTGTCCGGCTCCCGCACACTGGAACCGGGATGCCGCGACGCGTGATCCGACCGCTCGGCTCTCCGACGACGGGCTCCCGCGACCCCGACCTCGGATCGGCGCAGCACCGTAGCACCGCCCCGGGACGCCCGACGCTCCTGCGATCGCGCTGTGACGCTGTGCGGTTGCCTCCCCGGACCGCGCTCGAAGCGCACCACCGGACCCACCGGTCCGGCATCATCCGCCTGCCCGGATCGATCTCAGGAGGGACGGCTGCGTGGCGGTTCACCGTGCCGACCGGGGATCGGCCGAGAGTCTCGAGATCGGCGTCGTCACCTTCCTGGTGGTCCTCGTCCTCGCGGCCACGGCGGGAGCAGCGGTCCCCTGGGGGCCCGTCGTGGTCGCTGCCGCGGCCGTCGCTGCGGTCAGCGTGGTCCGCTTCGGCGTACAGACGGTCCTGCTCCACGTCCTCGTGTTGTCCATGTTCTTCGAGTCGGTCGCCGTCGGGTCCGTCCGGCTGGGACGGGTCCTGGCCGTGGCGGTCGCCCTCTTCCTGGCCTACCGTCTGCTGACCGGGTGGCGGCCGGGACGCATCACCCCGCTCGCGTGGTTGCCCGCACTGTTGTTCGCCGCGTGGACGTGGGCCAGCGGACTGTGGGCGGTCTCGAGCGCCGCCTGGCAGGAGAGCCTCGGTGCGATGGGTCTGGCGGGGGCGTACTTCCTGGCCTTCGCCACGCTGATCGACTCCCCCGGGCAGGTCCGCCAGCTCCTGCGCTCCTACGTCCTGGGGGCGGGGCTGGCGTCCTTGATCGCCCTCGCGCAGGCCGGCGTCGACGTCCGTTCCGTGGGACTGCAGGGCGACCCGAACATCTTCGCGCTCTACCAGGTGGCCGCCGTCCCCGCCGCCGGCATGCTGGCCCGGACGACGACCACCACCTGGCGACGGGTGCTCTGGCTGCTCCTGGTCCTGCCGCTGGTCGCCTCGGTCTTCGCGGCCCAGTCCCGTGGCGGGCTCGTGACGCTCGCCGTCCTGCTGCCGGTGACCCTCGTCCGGGGCGACCTCGGCCGCGCGGCACGGGGACACACCGTGTTGGCCCTGGCCGGCACCGCCACCGCGCTCGGCGCGCTCGCGTACACCGCCGGCAGGGTGGACCAGCGGCTGAGCCTCGCCGCCGTCGCGCAGGACCGGGGGACCGGGCGCCTCGACATCTGGGGGGTCGCCTGGCAGGCCTACCTCCGGGATCCGGTGTCCGGCCTGGGCGCCGGGGGCTTCGAGTCCCAGAGCAGCCGGCTGCTGGAGACCACGCCCGGGGTCGGCATCGATCCGAACAGCATCCTGTTGCGGACCGGGATACGGGTACACAACGTGTACCTCGAGGTCCTGACCGACCTGGGACCGGTCGGCCTCCTGCTGTGGCTGGGGGTCCTCGTCGGCACGGTCGTGGTCATCGTCCGGTTCGGTGGAGCCCGGGCCGACGCCACGTCGACCAGCTGCCTCTTGCCGATGTTGCTCGCCTTCACGGTCGGGACGGTGTTCCTGTCCGTGACCAACAGCAAGCTGCTCTGGATGCTCGTGGGACTGGCCGCGGCCGCCGCCTCCGTGCGCTACACGTCCGCGGGGGCGGCCGCGTCGCTCGCACCGCCGCGGGCCGGCTCGACCGGCCCGGCGGGCCCACGTCGCGGAATCGCGAAGCAGGGCGACCGGGGGCTCCGCTCAGCGGGCTTTCTCACCTAGAGTCCACTCACTGCGTTCCGATGGCGCAGCCCGAGCGGAGCGCTTCCGGGAGACCATCCGCCGCCGAGCGCGGTCGGGGACCGACCTGCACGACGCACTCCCACCGCTCGGGAGGTCGGGGGAGTGCGGCTGAACGGGGAGTCCTTGGTGAGGTTGGCCATCCGGATCTTCACCGTGCTGGCGCTGGGGGCCATCGCGGCAGCCGCGGCGGTCGGCGTGACCCTCCTCCAACCCGTCCAGTACCGGTCCACGTCCGTCCTGCTGGTACCGAACACGGGTGACCGCGCGGACAACGAGGCAGTGGTCCGGTCACTCGAGGCGCTTCTCGTCAGCCCACCGGTCGCCGCCGACATCGCCGCGCGCGCCGGTACGGACCTGAGCTCGGCCGCGGTCGTCGACCGCATGACGGTGGCCCGTCCGCCTGACTCCTCCGTCCTCGAGGTCTCCGTGCTGGACGTCGACTCCGCGCGCAGCCTGGCCCTGGCACGGGAGTCCGGACCGGCACTGGTCGCCCGGCTCAGCACGGTCGCGGGCGAGGCCGCGGCTCAGATCCCCGACATCACGCAGTACGCGGTCGTCACCATCAACGGGGAGCCGACGACCGAGGTCGTCGAGCCCCCGCGGGAGCGCAACGGCGTCATCGGGCTCGGTCTCGGTCTGCTGCTGGGCGCTGGCCTGGCCACCTGGCGGCCACGCCGCTCCCGCCGCATCAGGTCGGAGACGGACGCGGCCGCGGCGTTCTCCGCGCCCCTCTACGCGAGTCTGCCCATCCTGGGCTCGGGGTCGTGGCGGTCCCACTCGCTGGACCTCCCCGAGGACGTGCTCCCGATCGGCTGGCCGCCAGCCGCCCGCCGCATCGTCGTCCTGGGCACCGGTGGGCGCCCGAGCGTGCGACTGGTCCAGCTGCTGACGACCGCGGTCACCCAGGCGGGCCGGGACGTGCTGCTGATCGATGCGGAGCCCGAGGAGCGCGGGTTGACCGCGATCTTCGGGTTGCACGGCCGGCCAGGTTTCTTCGACGGTCTGAGCGGTCGGTCGGACGTCGCGACGTCGCGGCTGCCCCTGTCGGACCAGTACCTCCCGCAGGAGATGGCCGAGCTCGTGCCGCCCGACGGTGGACGCATCTCCCTCCTGCCCGCCGGGGACGTCGACGTCTCCCCCGCCGCGCTGGCCGGATCGCGGGTCACCCACCTGCTCCGGCGGCTACGGGGTGACGAGACGATCATCGTGCACGCGCCGCGCCTGCCGGGGCCCTATCCCGCCAACCAGTTCGTGGAGTTCGCCGATGCCGTCATCGTGCCCGCCGTGGCGGGCCGTACGCGGATGGAGGAGGCGGAGGCGGTGTCCCGCCTGGTGGAGTCCCTCACCCCCGCACCGATGTACGTCGTCCTGCTCACCGACGCGGTCCGGCGACGGCGGGGAGTCCGTGACCTCGGGCCGGAGCCGAGCCTGGACGGGAGGCCTCCGCTGCCGACGCCGGGTGCGACCCGCGCGTCCTGAGCCGGCCGCAGGTCCGGCTCGCGACGGCACCGATCCACTGGCGCGGCTACCTGCCGAAGCCGTAGTGGCCGTAGCGTTGGGCCGTCGCGTTATCCGGGACGAACCCGTCCGGTTCCGTCGAGTCGTAGTCCGGGTCGATCGGGAACAGGTTGTCGCGCTCGTGCGCGACGTTCTCGGGTGAGTCGCCGAAGTCCTCGCTGAAGCGGGGAGCGAGCCCACCGGCGTTGTCGTAGACGTGCACCCGGTCGCCCAGGCACCCCTCGACGGAGTCGTACCGCACGAGGTGGTCGGGCTGGCCGGTGAACAGGTTCAGGTACACGTCGACGTCGTGGAGGCCACCGGGTTCGGCGATGATCAGCGCTCCGCGCTCGGCGCCGTGCAGGGTGTTGTACCGGAAGGTCACCCCGCCGATCCCGAAGTCGGCGAAGTTGCGCCCCCGGCACCCTCGGTCCCCACCCCAACCGAGTTTCACGTTCTCGGTGTCCGCGTCGAAGAAGAGGTTCCGCTCCACCAGACCACCGGTGCTGGCACGTGAGGGGTTGAGGTAGAGGTTGGTGGCTCCGGTGTCGTGGATGACGTTGCCCCGGATGGTGTAGTCCATCGGTGGCCCTCCCGACTCGGAGGCGCCTACCAGCAGGCCCGCATAGGGGCCGTCGACCACCTCGTTGCTCTCGAACACCCAGCCGGTGCCGCCCAGGATCGAGACGAGCCGGTCATCCGGGTTGGCGGGCACGGGGTTGGTGAACCGGAGCCCGGCGATGGTCCAGTAGTCGGGGTCGATGAGGGCGAAGCCCCCTCGGATCACCGGACGCTCGCCGCCCTCCCCCATGCCGATCAGTGAGATCCGAGCTCCAGGGCGGCCAGCGGGAGGCCTCGCGGTCACCTCTTCGTCGTAGGTCCCGCGGCGCAGACACAGCGTGTTCCCCGCGACCGCCCTGGCCAGTGCTGCGGTGACTGTGCGCCAGGGACGTTCCGCGGTGCCCGGGTCCTCGTCGGAGCCGCTGGGGGACACGTAGTGGGTGCAGGCAGGCTCAGCCGCGGCCGCTGGCCTCCGCTCCGGCTGGCCGTCCCCGCTGACGGCGACCGCGGTGAGGAGGGCGACCACGGCGACTGCCACGATCCCCACCGCCCATGCGCCCGAGGGCAGGTGGAGCCTCGGCCGCGGGCTCACACCCGTCCCTCACCGGCACGGTGACCCGGTCGAGCCACTGAGTGGTCCGCCGCCGCTCATGGGGCGGTGGTGAAGGTCCAGGTCACGTTGCTCACGAGGGGGTTCCCGGCGAGGTCCTCGACCCCGTCGGCCCCTCCCACCACCGTCACCGTGAACCGGGTGTTGGCCGTGAGGTCCGCGTCCGGGTCCAGGACCCACTGGTTGGTGGTGCCGTTGCGCGCCACCTGCGCGGGGACGACGACGCCGGTCGGATCGGTGAGGGTGAAGGACGTGGCCGTGACGTTCTGCACGGCCTCGCTGAAGGTGGCCGTCACCGTGGAGGTGACTGCGACGCCCGTGGCGTTGGCCGCCGGCGTGCGGGTCGACACGGTCGGCGGTGGGCCGGTCGTGAAACTCCAGGTCACTGGGGCGAGTGGGTTGCCGCCCAGGTCCCGGATCGCGTTCGGCCCGCCCGTGAGCGTCACCGTGTACCGGGTGTCCCTGACCAGGCTGGCAGCCGGGTCCAGGACCCACTGGTTGGTGGTGCCGTTGCGGAAGACCGTGGCGGGGACCACCGCACCGGCCGGGTCGGTCAGGGTGAACGTGGCCGCCTCGACGCCCTGCACCGCCTCGCTGAAGGTGGCGGTCACGTTGGTCGTCGCCGTGCCGATGTTGGTGGCGTCGACCGCCGGGGACCGGGAGGTCACCGTCGGCGCACTGGTGTCGGCCAGGGTCGTGAACGACCAGGAGACCGTCGTCAGCGGGTTGCCCGCCGCGTCCCGGATGGCGGTCGCACCGCCGGTCAGCGTCACGGTGTACCGGGTACCCAGGGCCAGGGTCGGGTTCGGGTTGAGGATCCACTGGTTGGTGGTGCCGTTGCGCGACACCACCGCGGGGACCACCGCACCGGCCGGGTCGGTCAGGGTGAACGTGGCCGCCTCGACGCCCTGCACCGGCTCGCTGAAGGTGGCGGTCACGTTCGCCGTCCCCGACACTCCCGTGGCGTCGACCGCCGGGGACCGGGAGGTCACCGTCGGCGCACTGGTGTCGGCCAGGGTCGTGAACGACCAGGAGACCGTCGTCAGCGGGTTGCCCACCGCGTCCCGGATGGCGGTCGCACCGCCGGTCAGCGTCACGGTGTACCGGGTACCCAGGGCCAGGGTCGGGTTCGGGTTGAGGATCCACTGGTTGGTGGTGCCGTTGCGCGACACCACCGCGGGGACCACCGCACCGGCCGGGTCGGTCAGGGTGAACGTGGCCGCCTCGACGCCCTGCACCGGCTCGCTGAAGGTGGCGGTCACGTTCGCCGTCCCCGACACTCCCGTGGCGTCGACCGCCGGGGACCGGGAGGTCACCGTCGGCGCACTGGTGTCGACGGCGCCGACCAACTGCATCTCGGCGTGGACGTAGCGGAGCTGTGCGGAGGACGATGCGATGACGACGAGCCCGGTCTGCGCCGTGATCGGGTCCTTGGCGCCCGCAGGGTCGTTCACGGCGAAGGGCGCGTCCACGAACCGCTGGCCCCGGCCGGCCGGGAAGCTGACGTTCGACAGCGGGGCCTTCTTGTAGAAGACGTCGCCCCCGTTCCCGGGCGCCGTGGCGAGGAAGTACAGCTCCTGGTTCGTGGCGTCGATCGCGATGATCGGTCGCGAGTGGTCGTCACCCACGGTGCCGGCTGGCGCCAGTGACCACTGCCCGACCCCGCCGGGCCCGGGCACGCGGGTCAGCACCCCGACCAGGGTGTCTCCCGGTGCAGCTCCCGCGGCGTCTCCCGCAGAGGTCTTGACCGCGGCGAAGATGCGGCCCTGGGGGTCGCCGATCAGCTGCTTGAGGTTGATGTGGTCGTCGGCGACGGCCGTCCCGGTCAGTGCGTCCTCCACCCGCCAGACGTTGTCCGGGGCTGCGTTGTCGTGGATGGCGAACCGGAAGGCGCCGGACTGTTGGTCCGACCACATGACGCCCACGCTGTCGCCGAAGGCGATGAGGGCGGACAGGTCGTCCGCCGAGATGACCGTGTCCGGGACGGCGGGCTGGAAGGGAGCCGTCCAGGAGGCACCGGTGGAGTCGGAGGAGTGGGCGACCCAGACCCGGGAGCCCCGGGTGTAGGTGACCCAGAGCCGACCGAGGGAGTCCTGGTCGATGGTGGCCGACTCCGACCCACCCCCGGTGTTGAGGCTGAGCGGGAAACCTGCGTCGACGGTCCATGACCGGGTGGCCGAGTCGTAGGAGGACCGGCTGACCGCGAGGTTCGAACCGCTGGCCCGGCTGGCGACCCACAGCTTGCCGTCCCGGGCGCTCCACATGGCGTCGCCGGTGCTGTTGGCCCGACTGTCGATCACGGTGCCCGTGTCGCGCCAGGTGTGGTCGGGCAGCAGCTCGTGGACGCGGACCTGCGTGCCGCCGGCCTGGACCATCAGCGCCCACCAGGCGCCGTCGTGGAACCAGAGCTTGCTCTGCGGTTTGTCCTGCGACGGCCTGCTCACGCCCGATGCGAACGCGTGGTCGACATAGGTGACAGGGACCCCGACCTCGGCGTGGGCCGGGGGCGACGCCAGCATGCTGCACGCGACGGCGAGGACCACCGCGACCAGCAGGCGCCGGCGGAGGCCGACGGCCTGCCGTCCACGGGTCGATTCCATGAGTGCTCCCGGATAGCTCGTGTCGACGAGGCTCACCCCGTTCCGGTTGGCCGCACACGTAAGCAGCCCCGGGACGCCAGGACAACCACGCGACGAGCGGATCCGGACCTTTTCTGTGCGGGTCCGGAGCTCTCGCGTGCGGATCCGTCCGCGCCCTGACGACGCGTCATCGACCGGCTGCGGTCAGCACCTGCGCGGCGGTCCGGATGATGATCTTCAAGTCTCCCCACAGAGACCAGTTCTCGATGTAGAAGTTGTCGAAGCGGGCCCTGTCCGCGATCGACGTGTCACCCCGGAGGCCGTGGACCTGGGCCCAGCCCGTCAGTCCCGCGGGTACGCGGTGGCGGGCCGTGTACCAGGGATAGCGGCGGGTGAACTCGTCGACGAAGAAGGGACGCTCCGGACGCGGGCCGACCAGGCTCATGTCGCCACGGAAGACGTTGACCAGCTGCGGCAGTTCGTCGAGCGACGTGCGCCGCAGGAACCGCCCCACCCGCCCGACGCGCCCGTCCTCTGCGATGGACCAGCGCGTGCTCCCCTCGGACTCAGCCGCCGGCCGCATCGAGCAGAACTTCAACAAGGTGAACGGCCGCCCGTCGAGACCCACGCGCGTCTGGCGGAAGAGGACGGAGCCGGTCGCCCATCGACTGAGGGCCGCACAGATCAGCAGGACGGGGAGCAGTGCCACCAGCGCGACGGCCGAGATGACCAGGTCGCTGAGCCGCTTGGCCGTCCACGCCCCGGTCCGGAAGGGCGCCCGCCGCATCCGGACCAGAGGAACGCCCCACAACACCTCGGTGTCCCGGGTGACGGCGTGCACCTCGTACAGGCGGGGGACGAAGTAGATCTCGCAGGTCAGCCGGTCGCAGGCGCGCAGCAGTGGCACGACCGCGGGTTCCCGCAGGGACCCGTAGGTGACGATCACCACGTCGACCTGGTGCGCGCGCAGCACCCGGGTGAGGTCTGCGTAGCCGCCGAGCAGGGGGACGGCGCGCTCGTCCTCGAGGAGCAACGGCGCATCGTCCAGCATCCCGACCGGGAGCAGGCCGTACTCGGGGTGGGACAGCAGGTTGCTCGCCAGCGCTCCCGACACGCTGCCGGCGCCGAGCAGCAGGGTGCGGCGACGGAGGGATCCGCGGCGCCGGGCGACCCGGATCGCGGTGTAGGCCACGACCCGGGTCCCCAGAGCCAGGAGTCCGAACACGGCGCTCGTGGCCAGCCGGGCCGTACCGGCGACGCCATCGTCGAGACCGCCCAGGACCATGGCAGCGGCACCGGCGGCGAGGGCGCGCCCCATGATCGCCGGGAGGTCGTCGAGCACCGACAGTGACAACCGCGAGCGGTAGAGGCCACCGGTGTGGAAGAGCACCACGATGATCGCCAGCAGGGCCAGGGTCTTGACGCCCGGCCTGGAGGTCAGGGCCACTGCGGCCGCGAACGCGACGAGGTCCGCGGCCACCAGGGCGACCGGCACGACGAGGCCGCGGCCGACCGGACGTTGCGGCGTCGCCTCCCGGACGTCCATGGCGACCGGGGACGGATCTGCGTCCCCGGTCCCGGCCGGCCTCACGCTCTCGCCGGGGTCCGTCGAGACGGGGTAGGACAGCAGACGCGAGGTGTAGAGCAGGTGGAGGCGGTTGCTGCTCGGGAGGGTGCCGTGCGGACGTCGTTCGCTCGCCGCGCCCGCGCCCGTCCGCGTCCGGTCCTCGCCGGCCGCCAGGGTTCCGTGCCCGAACATCAGCAGCGCGGCGACGGGAGCCCGCCGGCTCGAGTGGGCGTCGGTGTCTCCTCGGCCCTGGCCACGGCGTGCATGGGTCCCCCCGCCTTCGTGCCCCCGACGCTGCGGCGCGCCGTCTTGCGGAGGGGACGTTAGGACCGCGGCTCCTTCCGGGTGAATCCGTCACAGGGACGAACCGGCCTACGCAGGATGTCGTAGACGCTGGCCGACTCTCCGGATGTCGGAGCGTGCTGTGACCGCCCAGGGGCTCTCCGTCCAGGTCAGCCCATGCCCGCACGGCGTGCCAGGGCCACGGCGGCGAGTGACGTGTTGACGTCCAACTTGGCGAGGATGCCCTGGACGTGGGTCCGCACCGTGTTCAGGGAGATGCCGAGTTCGGCCGCGATCTCGTAACGGGGGAGGCCACGGGTCATCGCCCGGAGCACCTGTATCTCACGGGAGGTGAGCAGGGTGAGCAGCACGTCCGCGTTCCGCTGCTTCTCCTGCTCGTCCAGGAGGTGCGTCAGCAGGCGGGTGAGCAGCACGGGCGGGATGACCGTCCCGCCGCGTCGGACGACCCGCAGGCCGTCGAGCAGCGCGGCGACCCCGAGCTCCTTCGACACCCAGGCGCGGAAGCCCTGACGGACCGCCCGCGCCAGGACGGCCACGTCGTCGTCCGCCGCGACGGCGACCAGGTGGACCTGCGGCCTGGCCACCCGTAGCCGATCGCTCGCCTCGAGGAACCCACCCGGCTCCGCCACGTCCAGCACCGCGATGTCGATGAGCCGGCCGTCAGCGAACTCCAGCACCTCCTGGGCATCCGTCACTGCCGCGACGACCTCGAGGTCGGGCTCCTGGTCCAGCCGGATGGCCAGTGCCTGGACGAAGGACCGGTGGTGGTCTGCCAGGAGCAGGCGCGTCCTCGCTGACGGGCCCCCATCCGCCACGGGGTCGAGCCACTCGGGCGTGGCATCTCGTCCGATCCGGGTCTCAACCCTCACGGGCGGACACACCCGCGACCAGAGCGACGGCTTCCAGGCGGCTGTGGACACCCAGCTTCAGCATCACGTTCTGCAGGTGGGTGCGAGCGGTGCTGGGCGCCACCCGGAGCGCCCGGGCGATCCCGGCCGTGTCTTCGGCGGCCACCATGAGGTCGAGCACCTCCCGCTCCCGAGGGGTGAGCACGTCGAGGAGTCGGCGCACGCCCACCCCGTTGGCAGGAGCCTCGTCGGGAGAGGCCCGGTCGGGGGAGGCGTCCGGGAACGGACGCGGAGGCCGCGGCAGCGGCTCCCCGGCCGCGACCCGGTCGAGGGCGGAGAAGACCTCGGTGACCGGTTGCGCCTTGTCGAGGAAGCCGACCGCACCGGCGGCGATGGACGCGGCGACGTCGTCGGCACCGCCCGAGCCCGAGAGGACGACGATCCGGCGGGACGGGCGGCCGGCGCGCAGAGCGGCGACGACGTGCGCACCGCCGCCGTCGGGGAAGCGCAGGTCGACCAGGCAGACGTCCGGCTCCTCCTCGTCCACCGCGTGCAGCGCCTCGGCGAGCGATGTCGTCACGACGACCTGGTGCCCTCGGCTCTCGAGGGCCGTGGCCATCGCCTCCGCGAACAGCCGGTGGTCGTCGCACAGCAGGAGTCGCACGGGAGCCTCAGCCGTGCCGGAGAGGTCGCCCGGGCGCCTCGGTCGAGCCTGTGGAGCGGTGACGGGAGGTCGGCCTGAGCGGCAGCGAGATGGCGACGCGACCGCCGCCGTGGGAGGACGGCAGCCCGGTGGCGAGGCGGCCACCCATCGCCTCCACCTCCTGGCGGGTGACGGGCAGCCCGAGTCCCGAGCCACCGGGCACGAACCCGAACCCGGGCCCGTCGTCCTCGACGAGGACCCGGACCGACGTCGCGTCACGACGGACGGTCACGGTGACCGAACCCCGCGGTCCGGCAGCCCGGACGGCGTTGTCGACGACGTTCACCAGGCAGCGCCGCACGGTCGCCCGGTCCCCGTGGACCACCAGGTCCCTCCGCGCTCCTCGCCGGCTCAGCGTCCCGCTCCAGGTGTGCGCGAAGGCGGAGAGGACCGAGTCCACGACCTCGTCGAGGTCCACGGGCCCGGTGTCGGTCGCCCGTCGGTCGAGCACGCTCGTCACCGCGTCGGCGATCTCCCGGGTCTGTTCGACGATCCGCTCCAGGTACCGGTCGACGTCCGCGGGCACGCCCGGACGGCTCCGGGCCGCCTCCGCGAGCGCGAAGACGGCAGCCAGTGGCTGCCGGATCTCGTGCAGGAGGAGCCCCGACGACCTCAGAGCCGCGATCGACTCCCCTCCCGTGCCCTCATCGTCATGCTCTGAGCCCCCTGCCATGGAGACCTCCTCCACCGACTGCGTCCCGTGGGCCCCCGCCGCACGTCCGGCGTGACGGCCACGGTAGGTGGGTGACGGTCGGGTGAACAGACGCTGACGAGCGGGAGGCCACGAAAGTCCCGGCAGGTCCCCCTCCCACGGAGGCTGCCGTGCCGGGTGCATCAGTCGGCCGGCTGTACGGCGGCCAGCCGGTGCAGGCGCCGTTGTCGACGCAGGTCCGTGAGCAGCAGGACCGCCAGCACGACGACGACGACGACCGCCGCACCGGCGAGCGTGAGTCCGAGGGACCCCCCGACGGCCAGCCAGAAGGACGCCGCCCACACGTCGGCCACCATCACCGCGAGCAGGACGGCGTAGAGCGGCACCGTCAGCCAGAGCCGACGCGGTCGGAGCGCAGCGGTGGTGTTCCTCATGCGAACTCGTCCAGGTGGTCGCCGAGGCGGTCCTCGCGCAGGTACTGCCACAGCGGTCCGGCGCGGGTCTCGTCGAAGGTCACGGTCCCCCCCGGGCCGACGGGGTCGCCCGTCACGGGGGCGGTCAGGAACTCCGGTTCGGACAGGGAGCGGAGGCTCCACACGAGTTGCACCAGGTCGACGTCGCTGAGGGTGTCGTCGATGCTGACCGCGCGGGCCAGGGACTCGAGGGTCGAGGTGAGCCGCCCGATGTCGGTGAACATGCCCTGGTCGCTCATGCGCTCGAACAAGCCCCTCAGCACGAGCTGCTGCCGCTCCTCCGAGGTGTCCTCGCTCCCTTGCCCGGCATCGCGCACGTAGGCGAGAGCCGCGGCCCCGTCGAGGTGCTGGCGGCCCGCGTCGAAGACCTGGCCGTCATTGACGTACCGCTCCGGCACGTCGACGTCCACGCCGCCCAGTGCGTCGGTGACCGTCTCGAACCCCTCGAAGTCCACCTCCGCGTAGTGGTCGACCCGGACACCGGTGAGCTGCTCGACGGCGCCGATGAGGCGGGGCGGACCGCCGTCGCCGAAGACGCGGCCCAGCGTCGGGCCGCCGGGCTCCGCCGCGGCGTACACCGGCAGGTAGACCGCCTGGGCCTCGGTCCGGCTGCCGGTGACGCGGACGAGCATCACCGAGTCCGCGAGCGAGTCCCGGCTCGTCACCGCTTCGGGGTCCCTGCCGACGAGCAGGAACGTCAAGCCCTCCCCCACCGGCGCGGGGCGCTCCCCGGTCGGGAAGACGTCGGGGACGCGGGTCAGGGCGCGGTCGATGTGCTGGGTCGTCCAGGTCGCCGCGGCGATCGCGAGCCCGCTGGCGACGACGAAGATCCCGATGACCATGAGGAGGAAGGCCGTCTGGGGGCTCCGGCGCCGCGGCGCGGGGCGGCGCGGTCGGACGGGACGCGGGGGTGCCCACTGGGACGGGCCTGGGCGCCGGTCGAGCCCGCTCCGGTGGTGGGTGACCGGAGGACGCAGCACCGCCGCGGTCCGGGGCCCGGTCTCCGACCCCGGCGGGTCCTCCCCCTCTCCCGGCGCGGTGCCACGGGGGTCACTGGGGAGGTTCCCGGCCATGGGGCATCTTCACCCGTTCGGACGAGGAATGGGCACCCCGTCCGCGCCGAGCCGCTCCGCGTCCCGGGACCTCAGCTCCCGGCGCGGCGGCCCAGGGCGCGATAGGTCCAGCCGGCGGCGGTCCAGGCCTCGCGGTCGAGGGCGTTCCGCCCGTCGAGGACCCGCTTCTGGCGGACCAGCCGTCCGAAGGACACCGGGTCGAGTGCGCGGTACTGCTGCCACTCGGTGAGCACGAGGACCGCGTCGGCCCCCTCGGCGGCCTCCTCCGGCGTCTGCGCGTAGTCGAGCTGCGGCCACTCGCGGCGGCTGTTGTCGATCGCGGCGGGGTCGGTGACCCGCACAACAGCACCCTGCAGCTGCAGCTGCGCGGCCACGTTGAGCGCCGGGGAGTCGCGGATGTCGTCGGAGTCGGGCTTGAACGCCGCGCCCAGCACCGCGACCCGCTTGCCGAGGAGCGAGCCGTCGAGGACCTCGCGGGCGAGCTCCACCATCCGGATGCGGCGGCGCATGTTGATGTTGTCGACCTCGCGGAGGAACGTCAGCGCCTGGTCGGCGCCCAGCTCGCCGGCGCGGGCCATGAAGGCGCGGATGTCCTTCGGCAGGCAGCCTCCGCCGAAGCCGAGACCCGCGTTGAGGAACTTCCGGCCGATCCGGTCGTCGTAGCCGATGGCATCGGCGAGCAGCTTGACGTCGGCGCCGGTGGCCTCGCACAGCTCGGCCATGGCGTTGATGAAGGAGATCTTCGTGGCGAGGAAGCTGTTGGCCGCGGTCTTGACCATCTCCGCGGTGGCGTAGTCGCTGGTGACCTTGGGGGTGCCGCGATCGACGATCGGCCGGTACACCTCGTCGAGGAGGTGCTCGGCGGTGTCGCCGTCACCGTCGGCGGGCAGGCCGTACACCAGCCGGTCGGGGTGCAGGGTGTCCTGGACCGCGAAGCCCTCGCGGAGGAACTCGGGGTTCCACGCCAGGAGCGCGCCGGGCACCTTCTCCCCCACCAGCTCGGCCAGCCGTGCCGCCGTGCCCACCGGCACGGTGGACTTGCCGACGACGAGCTCGCCGGGCTGCAGGATCTGCAGCAGCGACTCGACGGCGGCCTCGACGTAGCGCATGTCGGCGGCGTACTCCCCCCGCTTCTGCGGGGTCCCGACGCACACGAAGTGCACCTGCGCGCCGGTCGCGTCCGCGACGTCGGTGGTGAACGTCAGCCGGCCGGTGCCGAGGGTGCGCTGCAGCAGTTCCTCGAACCCGGGCTCGTAGAACGGCGCGCGCGCGTCGCGCAGCGCCGCGATCTTCGGCTCGTCGACGTCGACGCCGACCACCTCGTGCCCGAGTTCGGCCATGGACGCCGCGTGCACCGCTCCCAGGTAACCGCAGCCGATGACCGAGATGCGCATCGCCGTCCCCTCCCGTCGGACACTTCAGCAGCGGAGTGCACCATGGCACGGCGGGCGGCGGGCGTGGAGATCCCGGTCCGGTGATCTGCTCAGGGAGCCGGCAGGACCATCCCACACCGGCACGCATACAGGCTGGCACCGCTGAAGGGGTCCTCCCTCACCCAGCGGAACCGATGGCAGTGGAAGCGCCGGCGGACGACCGGGTGCTCGGGCTCGACGGGCGGGAGCGGGGGCACGTCGCCATGGTGCCGGACCGCGCGATCTGGCGCCCGATGGTTCAGACGGGCAGCTCGGACAGGTACGCGTCGAGGGCGGTGCGCCAGTCCCGCGGCCGGAACCCGGTGGCCTCGAGCCGGGCGAGGTCGAGGACGCTGTTGAGCGGCCGCGGCGCGGCGCCGGGCTTGTCGGCGAGGTACTCGGCGGTGCCGACCCGGCGGACGTCGCGGGGGTCGCGCCCGCGAGCGGCGAAGACGACCTCGGCGACGTCGGCCCAGGAGGCCGGTGGCCCGGCGCAGGTGACGTTGTAGGTGCCGGAGGCCCCGGCCTCGAGGAGGCACCCGACGGCGGCGGCGAGGTCCTCTGCGAAGGTGAGCCGGCCGACCTGGTCGTCGACGACGGACGGGCTGACCCCGCGGTCGGCGAGGTCGGCCATCGTGCGCACGAAGTTGCGCCCCTCCCCCACGACCCAGGTGGTGCGGACCAGCAGGTGCCGGTCGACGGCGGTGACGAGCCGGTCGCCGTCGGCCTTGCTCCGCCCGTAGACGCTCAGCGGGCGGACGGGGGCGTCCTCGGGGATCGGCCCGCGGGCGGAGCCGTCGAAGACGTACTCGCTGGAGAAGTGCACCAGCGTGGCCCCGCGGTCGCGCGCGACCCGGGCGAGTGCGCCCACGCCGTCGACGTTGACCGCCCGCACCAGAGGCAGCTCGGCGGGGTCCTCCGCCGCGTCGACCTGCGTGTACGCGGCGGCGTTGAGCAGCAGGTCGACCCCGGACCAGTCGTGCGCGGCGACGGCGGCCGGGTCGGCGAGGTCCAGCGCCGTCCGGTCGAGCGCCCGGGCCCCGGGGAACCGGCGGGTCAGCGCGCGGCCGACCTGACCCCGGGCGCCGAGGACGACGGCCGTCACTGGCCGCGCGCGGCGTAGGCCGCCTCCACCTGCTCCTTGAGCGGGCGCCACCAGTCCTCGTTGTCCCGGTACCAGGCGATCGTGGCGGCCAGGCCGTCGCGGAAGTCGGTGTACCGCGGCCGCCAGCCCAGCTCCTCGCGCAGCTTGGTGGCGTCGATGGCGTAGCGCAGGTCGTGCCCGGCGCGGTCGGTGACCGAGTCGAACGCGTCGGCGGGCTGCCCCATCAGCTCGAGGATCGTGGCCAGCACGGTGCGGTTGTCCACCTCGCCGTCGGCACCGATGAGGTAGGTGTGGCCGGTCCGGCCCCGCTCCAGGACGTCGTGCACCGCGGTGTTGTGGTCCTCGACGTGGATCCAGTCGCGCACGTTGTGGCCGGCGCCGTAGAGCCGCGGCCGCCGGCCGGCCAGCACGTTGGTGATCTGCCGCGGGATGAACTTCTCGACGTGCTGGTAGGGGCCGTAGTTGTTCGAGCAGTTGGAGATGGTCGCCCGCACCCCGTAGGACCGCACCCACGCGCGCACCAGCAGGTCGGAGGCCGCCTTCGTCGAGCTGTACGGGCTCGACGGGTTGTACGGCGTCTCGGGGGTGAACCGCTGCGGGTCGTCGAGCTCGAGGTCGCCGTAGACCTCGTCGGTGGAGACGTGGTGGAACCGGACGTCGTGCCGGCGCACGGCCTCCAGCAGCGTGTAGGTGCCGACGACGTTGGTCTGCAGGAACGGCGCGGGGTCGGCCAACGAGTTGTCGTTGTGGCTCTCCGCGGCGAAGTGGACGACGGCGTCGCTACCGCGGACCAGGTCGTCGACGAGCGCCGCGTCGGTGACCGAGCCGCGCACGAAGGTGATCGACCCGCGCACGCCGGCCAGCGAGGCCTCGTTCCCCGCGTAGGTGAGCGCGTCGAGGACGGTCACCTCGTGCTCGGGGTGGTCCCGCACGGTCTGGTGCACGAAGTTGGCACCGATGAAGCCGGCACCGCCGGTCACGAGCAGGCGCACGCGCCCTCCTCCGTCGTCTCGGCCACCTCCCCGGAGGCCGGTCGTGATCCTGCCGGACGCCCGGGCAGCCCAGTCCGACGGCCCTCGTCCCGTCCGGGGCAGCATGCGCGGGGCCGGCCGCGCCCCACATCCCCCTCACCCGTCCGAGGGGGGCGAGTGAGCAGGTCACCGACCTGCGCCTAGCCTCGCCGGGGGCCGGTCGTCACGGGGGTGAAGATGAGCAGGGAGACAGGAGACGGGTCGACGCTGCTCGACGAACCGGCCGCACCCGCGGCGCCACGGCGTCGTCGGCGGGGCGTGCGCCGGTTCCTCACCGCACTGGTCGTGCTGCTCGTCGTCCTGGTGGCGGTGGTGGGTGGGGGCCTGTGGTACCTCACCGACCGCTACGCAGGCAACATCGACCGGGTCTCCGACGTCTTCACGAGCCTCGACGAGGGAGCACGGCCCGCTCCCGCCACGCCTGCCGAGGCCGCCGGCGCAGCACCGGTCACCTTCCTGCTCGTGGGCACCGACAGCCGCGGCTCCGCGGACGAGGGCGTCGCCGCCGGCGGCCGCTCCGACGCCATCATGATCGCCCGGTTCTCGGCCGACCGGCGGCACGCGCAGCTGGTCTCCATCCCGCGCGACTCGTGGGTCGAGATCCCCGGCCACGGCATGGACAAGATCAACGCTGCGTACGCCTTCGGCGGGCCCAGCCTGCTGATCCAGACCGTGGAACAGGTCACCCAGGTCCGCATCGACCACTACGTCGCCATCGACTTCGAGGGCATCGTCCAGGTCACCGACGATCTCGGCGGGGTCGACGTCGTCGTCGCCGAGACCACCAGCAACGGGCCCTACACCTTCGAGGCGGGTGTCAACCACCTCGACGGTGACGAGGCGCGCTGGTACCTCGGGCAGCGGTACGGCCTGGAGGGCGGCGACTTCGACCGCGTCCGCCGGCAGCAGCAGTACCTCGAGGCGGTCTTCACCCAGCTGTTCGACTCCGGGACGCTCACCGACCCCGGCCGGCTCGACGCCGCCCTGCTCGCGATCACCAGCGCGGTCGCCGTCGACGACACCCTCGCCAACAGCGACCTGCTGGGGCTGGCGTACTCACTGCGCGACCTCCGGCCAGAGGACGTCGAGTCCTTCACCGCCCCCGTGCTGGGCACCGGCACCGAGGGGTCGGCCAGCGTGGTCTATCTCGACGAGGTCACCGGCGAGCGGATGTGGGGCTACCTGCGCAACGACTCCCTCTCGCAGAACGCCGACGAGTTCGGCTCGCAGTCACTCCCCGACGTCCCCCGCTGAACCCCGGCTGACGGCCGGATGCCGCCCGACCCGACCCGCCCTTCCCTATCGGCACGGCTCGCTGCCGGTCGGGGCGCGTCCGTCCGGCGGTCCCGCGGGCCCCGGGAGTGGTGAGGCCGCGGGCTCCGTGGCGCGACGACACGGGCGTGACCTGCAGTTCCGGGATCCGCCGTACACGGGGCCAACGGGGAGTAGTACGACATGTCTGAGACCAGAGAAGTCCGTGCGTGCCGCCACTGCCGCACAGCCGGCAGCTGTTTGCTCCCGGCATGCGGGGGAGGTGACCGCGGCCCGGCGGGCGTGGCGCCAGCGGTACGTCTGGCGCACCTCGGCGCTGGACGCTGTCGTCGCCACGCTCGCCGGGACTCGTCGGCTACTGGATCTGGTTCGACGTGTTCGGGGCCTACGGCCCCTGCCCGGTCCCGATTTCCACGGTGTGGTCCTCCGGCGGCTGGGCTGGCACCTTGAGGACACCTTCGCTGGAGCCCGGGTCGCAGTCGTTGCGGTGGCCTGAGCTCAGTAGGCCCCGGAGCCACGGAGCACAGCGCCGACCGTCTTCCAGAGAATCATGAAGTCGAACGTCAGCGACCAGTTCTCGACGTACCGGACGTCGATGCGCACCGAGTCGTCCCAAGAGAGGTCCGAGCGGCCGCTCACCTGCCAGAGACCGGTGAGTCCTGGCTTGACCAGGAATCGGCGGTGCATGTCGTAGCCGTACTGCTCGACCTCGCGCTGCAGCGGCGGACGAGGGCCGACCAGGGACATGTCCCCCTTGAGGACGTTGAGCAACTGCGGCAGCTCATCGATCGAGAACCGCCGGAGCACCCGCCCGACTGGAGTGACTCGCGGGTCGGCCTTCTTCTTGAAGAGCACCCCGTTGCCGTCGGTCTGAGCGGCGAGGTCGTCGACCATGTGCTCAGCCCCTACGACCATGGTGCGGAACTTGAGCATACGGAACGGCCGCCCATCGCGGCCCACCCGTTCCTGCTTGAAGAGCACGGGCCCGTGACTGGTCACCCTGACGGCTGCGGCCACCGCGAGCAGGACCGGGAGGAGGAGCAGCAGGCCCAGAGAAGCGCTGGCGCGGTCGAATGCCACCTTCGTCAGCCGGCGGACACCCTTGAGCTCCGGGCGCTCCATGTGCAACAGCGGCAACCCACAGACTGGGCGGATCCGCACACGCGGGCCGACGATCTCGGTGACAGCCGGTGCGAGCAGGAGCTCGGCCTGCGTGTCCTCGAGCTCCCAGCCCAGCCGGCGCAGCGCGGGCCCGTCCAGTTCCGGGCAGGGCAGGACGGCAACGGTGTCCACCTCGTACTGGCGGACGACGTCTATTACCTCCTCGATGTCACCGAGGACGGGTAGCCCCTGGAAGGCGTCCCGCCCTGCAGGGAGACAACACCCGACGACGCGCAACCCGTGATAGGCCTCGCGCTCGATCTGCTCATCGAGAGCGGCGACGGCGCTGCGGTGGCCCACCAGCAGAGTCGTCTGCTGATAACGACCGCGCCCTCGTGCCCTGTGCAGCCACTGCCGTTGTGCATAGCGAGCCACGAGTGTGAGGGCGGTGGCCAGGGGGAGCGCGACGACGACGAGCCCGCGGGCAACATCGAGGTCGAGAGCCCACGAGATAGTGCCGACGGCGGCGAGCATCCCGACGGCGGCAGTGGTCACACGACGGAACTCGTCAGGACCCACCCAGAGGAATCGCTGCTCGTAGGCACGGGCGACGAGCATGGCGCCGACCCAGGCCAGCGGGAGCAAGGCGGCCAGCCAGACCGACGCCCAGGTTGCTGCTGCCTGGTCGGGAGCGAAGCGGACGAGATAGCCGATGAGGCCGGCGATGCCAGCGGCGATGGCATCGAACACGACGGTGCGGCGGACATAGCTCGCTTGCCAGAGACGCCGCGCCGCCGTCCCCTCGCCACGGAGCGGCCCCGCAAACCGCAGCCACCCGGAGGTGTCCGGCGGGAAAACACGACGAACCGATCCGTCACGGACGTCGAGCATGGAGATGGCTGCCCCCCGTGGCAACTTGATGAAGCAGGCGCGTCCGGCCGGGTGACCGGCGTAGACGTCGTCGTCCGCAAACCACTGACAGGCTATCGGTTGCATGCAATGGGAGAAAGGTGACGAGGTCCACGTTCTCGGAACGCGCCTTGCTTCTCCTGTGGCACTGAGGTGACGCGATGTCCGACTTCGAGCGAAGTGAAACTCAGCCGGCTCCGGAACGCCGACGATCCCCTTCGCGCCGCCTGGGGGCTGACAGGACCTGAGCGATCGGCAGGGCGGTTGATACCAAGCGTTGCTGACGTCGGCGACAACGGCACGGCACCTGATCCCGGCCAGGACGTCGACGCGGCGCCGGGTACACCAACGAAGTGTCTGAACCCGATGGCGTGGCCCGCTCAGCCTCCGGGTGTTGTCGACTCCGCCGCACGGCCCTCGATCGCCTCCTCGAGGAGGGGCTGGACCCGGTCGGCCAGATAAGCGTGCCCCTCGTCGGTGAGGTGAACGCCATCGGCTCCGACCAGGTCGGGCGCATCAGTGAGCCAGCCCTCTGTCAACGGATCGACAAATGTGACATCGGCGGCCTCCGCGGCAGCGCGGACGACGTCACGGTTGTTGCGGATGCCTGCTGGTGGGTCGGTTCCAGGCCAGGCGGGTCCGATGATTAGCAGCGTCGCCTCTGGTGCCCGGCTCCGGAGCGAGTCGACCACCTGCTGGGCCGCCGCACTGACCCGGTCGGCGATTCCGGCCGCGTCGTAGCGACTGCCGGAGATGATGACCATGTCGACGTCCGTCAGGTCGGCGTCGCGGACGAGGTCAGCCAGGGTCGGGTCACCTGTGGTCGTGACGTAGCCGGCGTCCTCGGTCGCGAGAACTTGGATCTCGGTGTTCGGGGTGCCCCGTTCGAGCAGCGAGGGCCACCCTGCGTCGTCCTGACCTCCCTCTTCCGTCCCCCGCGTGTCGCTGTCGCCGATCACCAGGATCCGCGCGACACCCGAGGACTCCGGGGACTCAGAGAGCTCGGTGCTCTCAGTGACTTCGGCGGGACTGCTCGGCCTCGGAGTCCTGTCTCCCCCGGCGTCGCTCGACCTGGGACCGGTGCGGTTGGCTGCGATCGACAGCATCACGACGATCGCGACCAGGGCAGTCACCATCGTGACCCACGCCCACCGCGGCGGCTCGTTCCACCAGTGGTCCCCCCGCGCCATCCCCGGAAGCTACCCGGACCGGCCGAGGCGACGCGGTCGGAGGCCGTGGCGCTGTAGACATCGCAGGGTTCAGATCATCCGGTCGCTCACCACGTGCGCAGCAACCACCGCCGTCGCGCCCATCAGACGTTTCTCATCTCAGTTCACCGCGCTCGAGTCGTTCCCTCGCTTGAGTGAGGAACAGCACCCGAGCAGGTCAGTACGGGCACGAGCCCCATAGCGTCATCTGGTGCACATTCTCTTCGTCTGCACGGGAAACGTGTGCCGGTCCCCACTGGCCGAACGACTGGCCAGAGCCCGGGCTCGGGAATTGCTCGCCGAGAGTCCTGAGGTCGCCGACGTCCACATCAGTAGTGCCGGTCTCGTCGCATCGCACCACCTCACCATGGATCCGCACACGGTCGCCGCTCTCCTGGAGCGAGGCGGCGACCCGGAGGACTTCCGCCCGCGGGTCCTCACCCGCGAGTTGGCCGAGACGTCCGACTTGATCATCACCATGACGCGCCGGCAGCGACGGTCGGTGCTCGAGATGGCGCCGCGAGGGTTGCGCCGCACCTTCACCCTCAGCGAGACAACTGATCTGCTAGGGAGCGCGGACCTCGGGGGACTGCCCTTCGTCGCGATCGCAGAACGACCCCGAGAGCTGAGTTTCCGCCTGGACACCGCGCGAGCGATGCGCACCAGCTCAGACGGCGACGACATCGCTGACCCCTTTGGCCGGCGGGCGTCGGTGCACCGGGAGATCGCCGACAGCATCGCCACGGCGCTGCGTCCGCTCACCGAGGTGCTGTTCACGAGCGTGCGGATGCAGCTCCCCGTCCCTGTACCGGTCTGACCTCTCGCCGGAGCGCCTCCCCTCAAGCGCGCCGCGACGGCACGACGTCGTCCTGGTCCCTGCTCCCTTCGCTAGTCAGCATCGTCGGACGGAGGGCAGCGATGCGGGCGAGGACGGGGATGAGCGAGGCAGCGATGACCTCTCCCACCTCTTGGTGCACCTCCACCGGCAGGCCGATGGGATCGACCACGTCGTCGTACGAGCCGCTCTGCCGGCGAGGCCTGGCTGCGGCGAGCCCGCGCACGAGGTGGCGCGCCCGCTCGGCGAGCGTCGGTCCGCGGATCTCGACGTCCTCCCCCACCAGTTCCACCAGGGCCGCCGCTTCCCGCAGCGTGAAGACCCGCGACAGAACGCGTGGCGCTCCGTACAGCACGTCCCCCCTGTGCTGCCGCGTCATGGTGAGGGTCAGGTCTGCGTCGATGGCCATGTCGTCGACGAATTGCTGCGCCTGGAATCCGTCGGGATCCCCGCCCAGGCCCTCAAGGACGAGTGCGCTGTTGGGGTGCATGGGCGCTCCAACGACCGCTCGAACGCCGGCGCTCATCAGGCGGACGGCACCTGACCCCTCCATCGCCTCGTCGAGATAGGCCCGGCCGAGCCGCTCCGCCAGCGCCGAACGACAGATGTTCCCCGTGCAGACGAGGAGCACGGTGAAGACCGGCTCGGGTGTCGTGAGGCGGGGCACCACGACATTGTGATCCGGTCGTGAGCCCCTGACCTGCGGAGCACGTCCCAACGGCACGGTGAGGGGTCCGCACGTCGATCGGTCGCAGCCCGGCGCTCACGTTCCGGACGCCGGTCAGTTCCGAGTGGCGAGCCGGGTGCCGAGCCACCGACTCCGAGACATCGTCGAACCGGACCCGGCACCTCCATTCGGCTGCCGAGCTCCCCGCCGGTGCCGCCCTGGTGCAGGGGTGCGTCATGGACAAGCATGGACATGTCCTTGCCCATCGGTCAGCGACGGACGACGAGTCACCGACGACACACAGCAGTTCTGCGAGGCTCATCTGCCGTGCTGGCACGTATCCGCCGTCTTGACCACTGGGCGCTCAGATCGTCCCCGTGTACGGACTGAGATCGGCGTCAGACTGACAACGGGACCATGCCGGACAGTCGAGGAGCGGCGACCATGGCAGCGCGCCGGCCGAGCGAGCTACGACTCGACCGGCGCGTGTTCCTGGCCGCTCTGGCCTCGGGTGTGACCGCGACCGCCTGCGGCTCGCCGCAGCGCGGCAACCAGCAGGCCCCAAGTCCTCCGATGATCCGTGGCGCCAACATCACGGTCGACGCGACCCCGTGGGCGGGCCTGTGGGCGAACTGGGACTGGGCTGGTTGGATCAAGTGGCAGGTGGACGCCCTCGCCGCCCTGGGCGGCAACACGGTCCGGCTCATCGGCGGCATCGGCGGCATAACAGACGGCCGCTATTCGTTGTCGCAGTACCTCGGCCGTTGGGAGCAGTTCCTCGACTACACCGCCGACACAGGGACATGGGTGTACCCGTGTGGCGGAGGACTTGGCCACTGGTCATCGACAAGCGATGAGCAGGCACAGGACATCTACCGGGACTGGGGCGCGCTCGTGGACCGGTATGACCACGTCCTGGGAATCGACGTCACGAACGAGGCCTTCGGCGAAGGCATCGTCTCGGCCGGTAGGAGCGAGGAGAGCGTCTTCGCGACGCTCCGAGCCCTCACCAGCGCGCTGCGCCAGGTGACAGCCACACCGATCGCACACTCGCAGGTGCTCCTAGGCGCAGCCGACTGGGTGACTCCGCGTGGTCGTCGACTGCAGGACATCAGTGACTTCTACGACTTCCACCTCTATTACACCCCGGCCCAACCAGCGACGGACGTCCGCAGACTCCTGAGGACACCATGGGCAGACAAGCCCGTCCTCATCGGAGAGGTGGGCGAGAACACCACGGCACCCTCGTCCGCTCGCGCGTTGCGCTACCGAGCGGCAGAGACGATCGTCAGGTCGGACAAGCGCTTCATGGGGGCGTTGGCCTGGGCGATCACTGACACGGTCCCTGGCGAACCGCCCAGTCAATACGGACTGGTCGACCGTGCAGGGGTCGCCCGATCCGACATCGTGAGGCTGTTCCAGACCTGGCCGACGTCGCGGCGATGATCGATGCTTCCGGCCTCTCGTCCGCCGGCAGTTCCTGTCAGGCCCGCCCGTCACCGGCCTGCAGGGCCTCTCGCAACCGGTCGGCATAGGTGGTCGCGGAGAACCGGGTCCGCACGTCAGCTCGCCCCTTCTCCCCGAGGGCTGATGCAACCTCCGGATGGTCGAGCAAGTCAGCCACGGCGTTCGCGATCGCGATCGGGTCATCGACATCGACGAGGCGGCCTGTCTTCCCGTCAGCGATCACCTCGGTCAGGCCTCCGACGCGGCTGGCGACGGTCGGCCGACCCAGCATGAGTGCCTCTGCCGCGACGAGCCCGAAGGACTCACCGCGCGACGGGACCAGGACGACGTCCGCACCCTTGACGTACGCGCTCGGGTCCCGATAACCCTCGAAGGACACGTACTGGTCGAGGTGCAGTTCCTGCACCAGTCGCTCGTACACGGTCTGGACGTGCTCATAGCCAGGGAAGCAGTCGCCGATGACGGTCAGGCCGACGTCATAGCCCCGACTACGCAGTTCCGCGGTAGCCCTGATGGCGAGGTCCTGCCCCTTGCGCTCGGACACACGCCCGACGACGACCAACCGTTTCCGCCCTCGCGCTCGCCATGTCGCCGCGCCGACAGAGGCAGGTTCCGCCACGCCGTTGTACACCACGCGGCACCGAGCCTTCGTGTCCGCATGGGTCGAGCCGATGATCCAGTCCTGCGTCGCGCAACTGTTGGCGATGATCCGATGCACACTCCGGAGCGGCCAGAGGAGCACCCGGCTGGCCACGCGGGACATCGTGGACTCGTTCTCATGGACGTGGCAGAGCACACGACGAGCGGCTAGGCGGCCGGCGTAGATCCAAACTGGAGCGATGATCGTACTGACATAGAGGAGACCCAGGCCTCTCTTCCTCAGCCACCGCGCCAACCGCGGCACCGCCACCAGAAATCGGAGCGCGAACCACATAGCTGCGATCGGCGACCGCAGTTCGACACGTCGCAGAACGGGAAAGTCGACCACCTCAAAGGGGATGCCACGAGCCGTCAAGGCCTTGGTCAAGGGACCCTCGCTCGGTACCACGGCGAGCACCGGCTCCCTCATCGCCGCGACGCTCTCGAGGAACACGCGATCGCTGCCGTACATGTCGGAACC
The DNA here is from genome assembly GCF_054050195.1 of Geodermatophilus sp. SYSU D00710. NCBI lineage: Bacteria > Bacillati > Actinomycetota > Actinomycetes > Geodermatophilales > Geodermatophilaceae > Geodermatophilus > Geodermatophilus sp. SYSU D00710. The sequence goes on along the minus strand of NZ_JBJGYX010000017.1, from coordinate 30,364 downwards.
AGGGTGCACGGCCACATTCATCATGACGTACAATGCCTTGTCGCATCCACCCATCCGGCCTATACGCGTCTCGTCTAGGCCTCGAGGTGGCGCGCCTCGTAGCCGTAATTGCGGCCGTATCCGTAAGCAGTTGCTTCCTCGGCCTTGGCCGGGACGATGTTCAGGATCACTCCCAACGTCTTGGCACCCACCTGTCGGAGCGCAGCTGAAGCCTGCTGTAGCTGTTCCTTACGCGTGCTGCCATACCGGACGGAGATGAGCACTCCATCCATCATCACGGCCAGGCCCGTCGAATCCGCCACCGGCAGGATTGGAGGAGAGTCAACGAGGACAAAGTCGTTCTCCGCACGCAGCTTGTCGATGAGCGCGAGCATGTGGCTGGAGGCCAGCAGTTCCCCAGGGTTCGGAGGCGTTGGACCCGATGCGAGCACGGACAAGCGCTTGTCACCGTACAACTGCAGGACGTCATCGAGATCAGCGGACCCAGCGAGGATGTTCGTCAACCCCACGCCTCCGACCATGCCGAGGTAGCGGGTCACCTTCGGGCGCCGGAGGTCGGCCTCGACGATGGTCACCTTGCGACCGGCATCGGCCAGGGCCAGCCCGAGGTTCACGACGGCCGTGGTCTTGCCCTCCGAGGGCATGGCACTGGTCACCATGATCACCGTGGGCGGGGCATCGACGTTTAGGAACTGCAGGTTCGTACGCAGCTGCCGGTAGTCCTCAGCTGTTCTGGTACCCACCCCGCGGTCGATGGTGTGCCGCTGCTCCAGCGACTCGTCCCGCAGGACCGCACCGATGACGGGCGCCTCGGCGAGCTCCGCAGCCTCCTCTGCCTGGCGGATCGTTCGGTCCAACCGAGCACGGGCGACCGCGACGAGGGCGCCCAGGAGGAACCCCGCAAGCCCTCCGATGACGACGTCGCGCGAGACCATCGGCGAGCTCGCCACGTCCGGGAGTTCTGGGCGATCCACCACAGTGACCTTGACTGGTGAGCTTGGCAGACCCTCGGGGGTCTCCAGTTCCGCCACCAGTCGCGGGAAGTGCACCCCGATCGCCCTGGCGATGTCCCGAGCGCGCTCGGGCGACGGGTCGGTGACGGCGACGCTGATCAACACCGTGTCCGGGACGACACTGGCGGTGAGCTGTGAAGAGACCTCTTCAGGAGTCGACTCGAGGTCGAGGTCATCGACGACTCTTGCTGACAGTTCCTCACCTTGGACGAGCTGTGCGTACGAGCTCACGCGTTCCTGCAGGAACTGACTTCCCTGGAGCGCCTCGTACGCGGTCGCAGAGTCGGTCGTCGACACGAACAGCTGTGTGGAAGTCTCGTACAACCGGGTCTGCGTCAGGCTGAATGCGAGTGCTGCCGTGGCCCCAATCAACAGGCCTATGAGCGGAAGCCACCAGGCGCCTCTGAGCGCGGCCCAGACCTCTCTGAACTGCACAGGGCCTCCGGTTCGATCAACGGGCCGTCACTGGTGTCGCCACGCTACGACGGGTCACGATAGGTCAGAGCATCGTCCCTCACGACCGCTGACAAGCACCTCACTCATAGTGAGGGCTCAGGGCTGTGTGTCAGAGCAGGCCGCTGTGGACCTCGGTGGGAAGCCCCCCAGCGCCACAGGGGCAACCGCGAGGCGCGCGAGCAACAGGCCTTCCTCCAGACGCAGGACGGACTCGGCACCTCCGGCCCCAGGGGTTGCTGGCCGAGAGCTGCGGTTACCCTCGGCACTGCGAGCGCACGACCTCTACGAGGCGACGTGATGCCGCACCTGCGGTACCCCAGACTGCAGGTATGACTCAGTCACTTGTCGGCGCCCGAATCAGCCTGATCGGTAGCCGGGGCTATCCGAGCACCTATGGCGGCTTTGAGACTCTGGTGCGGCGCCTTGCGCCGGCCTTGGTCGCCAACGGGGCCCACGTCACCGTCTACGGTCGATCCCACGACTTGGCCCGTCGAGAACGCCACGCCGATGGGGTTTGGTCGGTTCATACGCGAGGCTCACAGCGATCGAGCTTCTCCACGCTCACCCACGGACTCACAGCCTCGGCGCACACGCTGGCCGATCGAGCGGACGCGGCGCTCGTCCTGAATGTGGCCAACGGCTTCTACCTTCCGCTTCTCCACGCGGCCGGCATACCGACTGCAGTCAACGTGGACGGCCTAGAATGGCTGCGCGCCAAATGGGGGCCGCTCGCGAAGCGCACCTTCAGAGCGGGCGCGATCCTCACTGCCCGCTACGCGGACGTCATCGTCGCGGACGCCAAGGCAATCGCTGCACACTGGTTGTCCGAGTACCGGCGCGACTCTCGCTTCATCCCCTACGGCGCGGACGTCCTCCCGCCGCTGGGTCACGACCGCATAGCCGCAATCGGGCTGGAGCCGGGCTCGTACGTCCTGGCAGTGGCCCGCCTGGTTCCGGAGAACAACGTCGACCTGCTCCTGGATGCCGTGGGGGTATCGGAGCGCAGGCCGCCCGTGGTTGTAGTCGGCTCTGGCACCGGCATGACGTCCATCGAGTTGCGGCTCCGCGCATTGACGGCGACGAACAGCCACGTTCGATGGCTGGGGCACATCTCCGACCAGGACCTGCTAAACCAGTTGTGGCAGAATTGCAATCTCTACGTGCACGGCCACTCGGTGGGCGGCACGAACCCCGCCCTCCTCCAAGCACTCGGCGCAGGCGCTCCGACCATCGCACTGGACACCCCGTACAACCGTGAGGTACTGGGCGCCGATGGGGTGACATACGCGCACTCTACGAAGGACTTGGCGACGCTCATCGATGACCTGTATGACGATAATCGCCGTCGACTTAAGATGATGCAGAGCGGCTACGAGATCGTCGCCAGGAGGTACAGTTGGGATGAGGTAATCAATGCATACGAGGCCGTCTTGTCGCACCTCGTCAATGGCTGAAACCGCCCCATTCGTCACCATTGAGTCGCACAGCCGGCACCGAGGTCGTCTTCGGAACGCGAAGTGCCCGTCGCCACGACCACTGAGGCGTAACGACTTCCGCCGTCGTGTCAGGCAACGAAGCAGGTGGTACCGCATCTCCAGCGTACGCAACCCAACAGCGCCAGTACAGATCCGCACCGACTGCGCGAGACGGTCACCTACCGCTCTTGGATGCTCGTGCCGCCAGAACCACAGACACGCCGACCCACGACCCACATCAGCGGGTCAGCCTTACGGTCACATCGACACTGCGGGCATCTTGGCTGTCCCGTACGGACATACGTAGCGCCCCGAACAGCGAGCGTCGAGGTCACTGGCGAGACTGTCGCGTATCGTCCCACCCATGGCGCCACGGGGCATCATGACGACTGGGGCTGCCCTCGCGCAGGCCATCACGCGGGACTGGCCAGGCTTAGGCCGGGACATCGTCCTGAATCGCCTGCTGGCATCGCCGTTGGTGCCAGTTCCCCTGCGGTGGCGACTGCTTCGCGCCTACGGCCTCGAGATCGCCAAGAGCCGAATCTCGCCTGATGTGTGGATCGGCAGTAGTCGCCTGTCGGTCGGCGAAGGGACCTTCATCAACACCGGCTGCTTCTTCAACACCAGTGCACCAATCACTATCGGCGCCCGGTGCAACATCGCAATGCAGGTACTCTTCACCACTAGTAGTCATGAGCCCGGCGACCGGAGTCGACGCGCCGGGCTCAACACGGCTCAACCCATCGTCGTTGGCGACGGAACCTGGATCGGCGCGCGCGCCACGATCCTGCCCGGCGTGACCATCGGCGAAGGCTGTGTCATCGCTGCGGGCGCCGTAGTGACCGAGGACTGCGAGCCGCACGCGCTCTATGGGGGTGTGCCTGCCCGCTTGATCCATGACGCTTGATGCGCCGCTACGCTGCAAGCCCGTCAACTCGCAGGGCCCCTGCGAGGCCTCGTACTGCGGATATGCGACTGAGACCGATGACGATCGCCACACCGCGCAGTCTCGCGCTAGTGCGGGCGCGAGAGGTCGTGCCCTGCAAGCCTCTCCGCCATATTGTGTGCCAGTCGGACCTGGCCGTGTCCCAGTGCCCAACACGCGAGTGTGGCGTCAGCTGAGTTGATGCGGCACTCGGCGAGCGGCCCGGTATCGACAGACGTTCGTCCCAGCCGCCCGGGGTCACGACAAGATATGCCTGGCCTACGGCAATTTCTAGGCTCAGGGATTTCGGCAGTTGCTTTGTCAGTACCTACGGGCTCCCGGCCATCCTGGTGCCAATCCCGCCGGCGCAGGTATCACGGACCGAGTTGAAGTGCATTCGCCCCCTGCCGCACCGGACTCGACTCCTTGCCACGCAGCAGGTCCGTGACGGCTACCGACGATGGCCGACAGACGCATGTTCTACGAGGGGCTGTACCCACGGCAGGTCTAAGAATGGCTCACGGCGACATCAGCACCCCGCCCCCGTACAGCAGCTTGCTCAGCGCGAGGAGTCGCGCAAGCATCGATCTCGTCATCGAAATCAGCGCAGGTGGCGGATACCTCGCAAGCGAAGACTCCGGTATCGGCACCAGGCCCCAGAACCGCCCCATCGACCCCGCAGGTCGGACGCCGTGCAGACGGGCCTCGAAAGCCACCGCCAACAGCGCCCCATCGATCCGCCGCCGCTGCCAGTAACAATAGAAGAACGAGCCGGCGGTCCACATCAAGATCCGCAACTCCGAAATCACGGCGGTAGTGAGAGGCCGCTATCGGGAGCCGATTGCGCTGAGCGCTGCGGCATCGAGTGCGCTCGTGCGGGCCAACACCGCTCGGCTCCACCTCGATCATCGCTTGGTCGAGTGGCTCGGTGGCTGTGCGGCAGCAGTCATCGACCGCGGCAGGCCTCGGTGTCTCACGGAGATAGAGCAGGAAAGACCCGCACCAGCCCATCGCGTAGCTCCTCTACGAATGAACCTCAGCGGGAGGCCGCAGAAGTTGCTGGTGCTGGCCTCTCGCACGCCAGCACTACGCCAATGTGATCAGACCTCCGATCGGCCGCGTCAATGACAGGGTGTCACCGATTGGGTCTGCGGCTACTTCGAGTCAGCACCGTCCTGCAGGTTAGGGCCAATGCCTGTGGACCGCGATAGGAGATTTTCGAGTAGCTGCGCGATAGCCTCCTTCTGCGTCTGCGCGCTGAACGCCTTCGCAGCCGCCTCTGCGACGCCAGCCATCGCCGCTCTGCGCATGCTCATTTTCTCCCAAGTAACGGGCTCACCCGTGAAGACTTCGAAGCAGGCTGCGTGACTTGGCAAGAAGCCGTCGAGGACATGCGGATCAACCAGCACGGGCCGCCCTGAGAGGAGGCCTTCCATGGCCTTCACCTTGATGCCACTTCCACGCCGCACTGGAAGGACCACCACGTCGACGTGAGCATAGAAGTCCTCGACCTTCTCGAACTGGCCTAGATTCCTAACGCCGCTCGGGAGCGCAGAAAGTCGCTCTGCACCGAAGCCGCCCACGACGACGTCGAAACCGGCACGACGCAGAGGCCGCAGCCAATTCTCCAACAGGTTCGTCAATGCATCAAGATTTGGCCAGTAGTTGAAGTTGGCCATGAAGCCAGCTGTCCTGCGTTGGAGCTGCGGTCGCGGTAGCGCGGTCGGCGCTTCGACGACAGGCGGCAGCCAAACCGACCGGGAAGTCGCTCCGGCTGCTTTGAAATCTCCATAGCCCGCGTACGTGGACATCCTCGACTGGCGCGTAGCGCGTCGATGGTGCGCAGCCATAGCCCGCGACTGAACCTGGGAGCTCAAACGCGCAAGCCCGGACCGACTGGCAGCCTCGGACTCCGCAAATCGAAAGGGCAGATCGAAGTAATCCGCCCAGTCGACCGAATACCCATGCGCAGTCATCGCGTAGGTCACATGCGGGACCGTGGACAGCAGCACCACACCAGGTGGACGCTGGATTGCAGTCTGCGGAACCAGTCGCCGGCGGACCAAGGGAAGGGGAAGGAACTGCCGTTTGAGTCGTCCGACCACGTCCCAAATGCCACTGGCGGCTTCGCCGGTCGCCGCCTGCGGGATTTCGCAAGTTTCCACTCCGTATCCGTTGGCGGCAATGGCCGACGTCAGCCCACGGATACGCGCCTCGCCGCCGTGTGATTGACCACTCGGGTTGGCCAAGCTGAGGACGATCACCCTCGTGTCCATGTTGCCTTCCGCTCGCTACAAGTGAGGCGTATCCCGGCGATCAATCCCCTGAAACGTCTGTCGCTACGCGTCAGCGCACCCTCCGGCTTCAAAAGCACTCCCACGGTCAGGCGCAATATGGTTTCCAATACGAAAAGGAAGAGCGAGAGCCACCGCTGCTGGCGCCACAGCAGATAGATCATGTTGCGGGTGGCCAGGTATTGATCGAGTGCGCTTCCAGGGGACTGCTCAGCCGAGACCTCGGGCAGGACGAGGACCCGGCCGCTGAAGTATTGACGTAAGCGCCAACCCAACTCCACGTCTTCGAAATAGAGAAAGAACTTCTCATCGACCCCGCCGATCCGCTTGAAGTCGGACCTGCGCATAGCGAAGATCGCGCCGTCCAGCCAGTGCGCCTCCAATGTCTTTCGCCCGTCGGTAGCCCGCGTAACGTGCCGCGGCTTCCCTGTCCAGGTGCTCTGGATCCCCCCAAGTGACCACAGAGAGCCGTCTCGGCCGTCAACCAGTTTCGGACCGACCATGGTCATCGGTTCCTCGGCAAGGGCCGCCACCATGGCCCGGGCCGTCTCCCGGGTCAGGGAGACCTCATGGGTGAGGACACAGATGTACGCGACGTCCGGCGGGAGCGCTGCCACCCCCGCATTGACGGCCGCCCCGTAGCCCGGATTGGCCAGCTCCAACCATCGGACTTGAGGATGAATCCGTCTCAAGGCAGTAACGCTCTCTACCGCACCACCGTTGTTGACGACCAAAACCGGGAGACTCAAGAGGCCTTCGCGGTCCAGTACCTCGAGAGTGTGAGTCAGCGCAACCTCGTTGTGGAAGTGTACGATGACAATTCCTAGACCTGCGCAGTCGTCGCCTTGCGTCGATGTCATGACACTCCCCGGACCACGACGCGCCATGCCTGTCGATGACCCCTCAAAACGTCCGACCAGCCCCATTGCCTCACGTGATCAACCAGGCCTAGAGCGATGAGCCCAATTCCCAAGACGGTCACGGACCACCAGTCGCCCATCGCGGTTCCAACGAACGCCGCAAGCGCCCCGACCACTAGCAACGCGGACAAGGAGGAAACGACCGACCTCCCGCCCCTCTGCCAACGCAGGAGAGTGGGGGCCAGCGCGGCCAAGCCGACTGTCATGGCCATGGCCGGCCAAAGATAGCTCCGAGCCTCCTCGAACTCCTGCCCGAAGATGGGCACGATAGCCAGCGCGGCGAGCGCGCCACCAACCACCGCGTATACGACCGCAACTCCCGTGCAAGCGATGAACAGATGTCGGCTTCGTGTCTCGATAGACAGCGACGGGGACACTGCGAAGCTGCGTTGAACCAACGTGAGGAACAGGAAGTAGCCCACCTGAGGCAGTACGGCGGCGACAGAGTAGAGGCCGACGGATCGCGAAGAGGCCACTATGGCCACCAACAGGATGTCAAGTCGACTCGACAATGCGTCGAGAGTCTGGGCGACGCCCGTGAGGAAGTAGGTTCGTACGTCGGCGTCTGGCGCTTTGAATCCTGCCGGGCCGCCCGAAGCGAGGACGCGCTCTGATCTGCTGTCTCGACGGAGAGCCACTTGAAGTACGGACCATTGAGCCACCAGGCCCAGGGCATTCAGCGCGACAACCGTCGCAACGGTGAGTCGCTCGGCGAAGAAGAACGCCACAAGGGCAGCGGTGGTCGCGAGAGCCATGACGATGTTGGCAAGCCCGACAGCAGCAATTGCACCGCGCGAAAGGAGCACATTGGCTTGGACGCTACGGACCGCGGATGTGGAGGCGAAGCCGAGCAGCACTATCAGGGCCACGACTTCAGTTCGCTCCAAGGCGAGCCCGCGGGCGAGCCAGAAGGTCAAGAGAGCAGCCGGCACGGCAGACACCAAGGACACCCACCAAGCGCGTCGTACCCACACGGGGGCAGCGCCCGGATGCCGGATCGTCGCCTCGCGAGCCCCCCAACCGAGACCTGCAGCAGCGGCTACGGAGAACAGGGCGAAGGCGGTGATGAGTACGGACGAGACGCCCCTGTCTTGGACACCCAGCGCTCTAGCGGTCAACGGTGCCGTGATGATGCCGGTCACTCCGGGAAGGAGGTTGCCGAGACCGTGCAGGACCCCTGCCTTCATGGAGCGGAACCTGAAGCCCCGCTGCGGTCGCGTCCGCGACGAAACGATCCGACGGCCTGCCGTGCCGCGAACACAGGATGCCTCCATGCCCACCGGTATCGCTTGAACCCACGCCAGGAGGGCACTGGCAGGCCAGCTAGGCGAAAGCCCAACCCCCGTACGGCCGCGAACTTCCGCCGCTCGACCTGGTAAGGCTGTACGCGCTTCAGGTCTTCTAGGTCCAGCTGCTGATAAGAGAGGTGTTCCGTCTTCACGGCGGTCTCAAAGAGCTCCGATCCGATCGAGGTGCGGACGATCACGGCGCTCCGGCCGTCCATCTCCTCGAAGGTGGGATAACCCTTGTCGTCCGTTTTCCAATAGTCGGCGGCGACGACGTCGGCATGCTGACCCACGGAGTCAACACAGGTCTTGCAGCGATTGTGAAGATGCCGGTTGAGAACTCGTCCCCAGGCCTCGCTGTAAGGCATCTCGTAGGTCCGCCCGTCGCGAGTGTAGATGGAGAAGGGTCCCGGCCAGCCGTTCCCCCGATAGCTGATCTGCGCGACCTCGCCTCGGTCGACACCCAGCCGATCCAGTAAGGCGCTGGTACCGAGTCCGCTTGGCTGCCCAGCGCAGAAGAAGCTCAGCATGGCGACCACCACGGGGAAGCGCCCGGGGTCGACCGCGATGGCTCGGCGCAACCCAGCGATGTCGCAGGGCTTCGCCACGACGGCAATGCGCATACGTGGATCCAGGCCTAGCAGACCGTCCATGGGCGATCCAGGTGCATAGCGGGAACCCGCGGCTGTCTGAGCGTCCGCCGACCGAGTGATCAGGCAAGCGACATTGGACAATGGATCATTCCCGTCTGAGCCAAGGGCGAGCACCACGTCGACGACCTGCGCGGTGAGCAGGCTCTGGATCATGGCAGTGAGGGCGCCACCGCTACTACCGCGCAGCCGTACTGCCTCATCAGTGGCCCATGCCACACGCACGGCACGGACGGCTCCCCAGAGATCGTCGACAGTCGGCGCATGGTCTCCCGGAGGAGCTGAGTACCCTAGCCCGGGACAATAGCGATTGAATGCCTCGAGGTCGTGTCGCTTGACAGGCTCGCCGATCTCTCGGGGTTCCCTGAAACCCCGCGCGTCCTTCACCATCCTCACCGACTCTGGCGCCATCACTGCACAGAGGCCGCATCCGATGCACAACTCAGCTCGAGCGACTGACTCAGGTGTCCACACGCGGTCAGGCATACCTGCACACCAGCGACTCGATGAAGGCTGCGGATCGGGCGATCCCGTCGGCTCGGGCTCGTCGGGTCTCTTGGAGGGTTGGTGCAGAGGCGAGGACCGCATTCGGGTCGAGGACCCGGTCGGCCAACTGCCGCAGGTCCCAGCCTGCCGGATATCCGAGGTCGGCAAAGAGGGATGCGAACTTGTCCGAGTAGGCGAGCGGGATCGTTGGGACACCGAGGCTCAGGGCGTTGAGGCACGCGTGCATCCTCGCTCCGAGCATGAGCGAACAACCCGCGATGGCTGCACGAAGACCTGTGAGGTCCGCGGGGATGACAGGCTCCACGTTGTCGTACTGAGCAGCGAGCTCCCGCGTGCACGCCGAGTCGTCGTCCTGACTGCCCGCAGCAATGACGTGGGCCACGAGTCGGACGGGCACTGACTTTCGCTGCAGTTGCGCGAGGAGTGCGTGAACGAAGGCCTGGTATCGGTCAGATGGGACATGATTGTTCGGTTGCCACAACAATCCGCTGACGTTCAGCCCTATTGGCGAGGAGTCGCCACTGTCCTCCCCGCTGTTGGGCGCCTTGACGCAGAAGACGAGATCCGACGCAAGCCGGACCTTGCCTACGGCATAGCGCTCGGCCCTGCGCTCACTGCTCGAGTCCCGGGCCCACGCGGCGTCGCACGCCCTCAACCCGAGGTAGCCGAGCGCCTGCGCGGCAGGCCCCCTCCAAGGGCCGAGAGTCTGCGGGGCCAGGACGACCGGCACCTTGGCACGACGCGCCGCGCCCTTGAGCGCCGTGATGCGAAGGAGTCTCCTGAGCCCGTAGATGGAGGCGAAGCTGTCCCCTTCACCTACATCGATCATCAGGTCGTAGTCGGCTAGCTCGCGGCGTGTGACGGTGGGCGCCGCCATCGCGGCGAGGGACCGCCTTGCCAGGAGAGGGCCACTGGCCAAGGGAGAGCGGTGACTGACGTACTCGAGATGCCAGTTCGACGGAAGCCCATCCCGCAGCCCTTGGGCGAGCACCCTCACGCCCATGTTGGGCGACTCGGGATCAGCCCAGGCGACAAGCGTTCTCATCTTCGTGCAACTCCTATCAAAGTCGGGCGATCGGCGGCAGGTGCACCGCGCTGCACGGGCGCCGCCCCTGCAGCGCCGATCAAGAGAAATGCCGCCGTCCCTAATCCCGTCCACGAGTGGATGGCGAGGAACGTGCTGCAGGCCACGAGGAGCATCGACGCATCGCTCGACCAGTTGCCGACCCGCAGGAGTCGGTCCACCGCAACGGTGAACACGGCGAGGAAGAGGATCAGCCCCACGACGCCGTATTCGAGCACGAGCAGGACCGGCTCGGAGTCGATACTGACCGCCAGGTCGACGGTACCCAGCGGTGAGTCGATCAGGTACACACCTTCGGGGAGCCCCATCGGCCCCCAACCGAAGGGGCGAGCGATCAGGCTGTCTGCCACGCGAACGTAGAGAGCGACACGGTATTGGAGGCTCGCCTGCGCGGGGTCGTAACTGGACAACTCACCGGACGTCACAGTGGGCCCGGCGATGAGGGCGACTCCGCTCGCCACCATGGCGAGCACCGCTGTAGGGAAGACCAAACTGCGAGCGGAGACGACGACTCGTGGCTTCGCTGGCAGGAACAGGCGCACGGACACGTACAGCAGGGCCAGGACGAGTGGACCGCGACTCTGCGTCGCATAGATCCCAGCGAGGACCACCGCTGCACCGATCACCTGCCGCGTCCTGCTGCTCGCGCGCATCACCACAGGAAGTGCCAGCGTGAGCAGGGTGGCCAGGACGAGGGGGTGCTCGGCGAAGACGATGGACCTGATGCGCCCGTCTCGGACGATGTTGTACTCAAGGTCCGTTCGCTCGATCAGGGTCGCATCCCGGAGGTACTCGACCATCGCAAGGCCGGCCATCACGAACGACCACTTCATGTACACCGAGCCAAAGCCGGCCAACTTGTCGCCGCGCAGCAATTCTCGCCCCAACCATGCGGCACTGATGAAGAGAAGTAGGTACCTGACGAAAACCTCTCCAGCGGCTTGTGACCACCAGGTCATCCAACTCAGGGCCGCGAAGAGCGCGAAGGCTGCGGTCAGCACGAGCATGTTGGCCCACAGAAGCCACCCACGAGGATTCCGGTCCGTCCGTTTGCATGCAGCGACGGCTGTCAGGACGACCGGAATCAGCAGGAACCGAGTGGGAAGGACTGCTGACAATGAACCGGCGCAATAGACCATGCCGACCACGGCATGCGTCGACACGGTCAGGACCGTGCGAGCGCGAATGACCAGGAGCACTAGCACGACGCCCGCAATGAAGGCGATCACAGCCCCCAGGAGGCTTGTCATTGACCTACCTTCACGACTGATTCCCCACCTTCTCTACGGGCGCATGCCAGGGGATCCCCTGCATGTTCCTGCCTCTACAGGGTAACGAACGGCGCATACACGCCAGTGAGTCCGCGCATCTAGGCCACTCACCGATTACGTCGGACTCTCCCCACGTTGGCCGAAGCCGCACCGAATCTGCCGCGCGGCCGAGGTCCCGGTGGCTCTCCCGGATGCCGTTCCACCTGCTGGTCCGCCTGGGCAATGCCTTTGGCGTAGTAGCGCCCGAGGGTCGCATCGAGCACTCCGCGCAGGTCCGAGTAGACGAGGCGCGGAGGCCAGAGGGCGGGCCAGATGATGCTGCACACGACGCGTCGTCCGTACTGCTGGATGAGCCACCACAACGCCAGACGACGCAGCCGCGAGCGCACCTCTTGGTCGTACCGATGACTTGCGCCGAGCAGGATGCTGTAGTTGCCGGTTCCGTCACCACGCTTCTGCCGGGCCAACTCCTCCATGGTGCGTCGGTGTCGGTGTCGCACGACTGCCGTCGGCTCGTAGACCAGGAGGTGACCAGCAGACACGACCCGGAGGAACATCTCCAGATCGCCTCCCCCTCCCGACGGAGTGCCGACATCCAGAGCGACGTCGAACCCTCCGAGCTCGAGTGCAGCGTCACGGAGCAGAGCCATGTTCGCCCCTGAGCCCGCGGCACCCAGACCGACGTCGATCGGCGCACCGGCTTCCGCAGTCTTGCCCAGGAAGCACCGGCGTTCGAAACCCCGACCGAAGCCACCACGCCCCTCGAAGTAGATCTGCGCCGGCGTGCTCAATTCGGCGGGGATGATGAGGCCTGTCACGGCGACCGCTGACGGTTCCTCCGCATACGCGCGGAGGATGCCGTCCACCCACCCGGGGTGCACGAGCACGTCGTCATCGGTGTACGCGATGATCCGCGTCTTCGCTTCCACGAGAGCCCGATTGCGGGCCCAGTCCAGCCCTTGTCGCGGTTCCCGGACGTAGCGGACGAACGGGAAGGAGTGCGCGACCTCCCGTGTGCGATCGTCGCGGGAAGCGTTGTCGACGACGAGCACCTCCGCCACCGAGGCGTTCAGCAGACTAATGGCAGCCAGGCAGTCGCGAAGATACTCCGGGCGGTCCCTGGTGCACACCGCGATGGTGACGTCCTTCGCGTCCGACCCCGACGGTCGCTGCGCCCCAGTCCCTCCCTCGTCGGCAGAACGGACCGCGCGCTGCGAAGGCCAGGGAGCCGGCAGGCGGTGGCCGCGCCCAGAAGTGTGAAGGAGTCCAGCGGCGATGTCGGGAAGGCCCGGTAGAACGGCCTCCGGAAGTCCCGGGACGGTCACTTCACCCACCGGTACGTCCCCGTTCCAGAGGATGGCGTGGACGCCGTCAGGTTCGTGGCAGGACGCCGTCAGGGGCGGCTGAACCGTCACGGAGCGAGAGGCGAGATCGACATCGGCAACCAGGAGCGAGGTGTAGAACGAGCGGCCGTCCGGCCGACGGAGCTTGGCGCTCCCACGGAGCCTATCGAGCGCACTCCGGACCACCAGGGCGGGCGAGTTCACCACCCGATGACCTTCCGCGCGGGCGTCGTGGTCCATCGAGTGCTCCGCTCGCAGCCGAGCTCAGGGCCAGTCCGGAGAGTGGAGGCGTATGGCTTCCTCGTTGCGATCCCTGGTCGATACGACGCAGGACCGTCATGGTCCGGACGTCTGAGCGAAAACGGAAGCCGGGGAGATCGGCACGTCGAGGGGTTGCCGGCATCGCGCGGCCGCTCTGTGCGCCGGTCACGATTGCCGGCGTTACCCCAGTTTCGATGGCCCATCAGCTGATGGCCGCCGATCCGAGGCGCGCAGCCAGCTCCCGACGCAAGCGGGCCGGAGTCATGGCGATGCCGCCGGTGTGCACGCGGAAGCGGTCCATGAGTGCACCATCCCGGCGCACCTCGACAACCGTCTCACGGGCCGCGCAGGCCATGAATGGGTCGTCGGCAGCCTTCCCGCCCACCGAGAGGTCCACTGGGACGACCGGACTGCCCGCTCGGAGCCTCCGACGACGGGCCCGCGTTCGGACGAGCGGTGGGGCGGTCGGCTCGTGCGGATGTGCCGCGGCCCGCTCCGCCGCCTGGCGTTGCGCGCGCTCGTAGTAGCGCCCGAAGATCGCGTCGAGGGCCCCACGGGCTTCGGCGAGCCGGGTGCCTGGGGGCAGGACCCTCGGCCAGACGAGCCGGCCGATGTTGCCCTTGATGTGGTGCTTCACGCTCCACACGATCACGAACCGGAGGATCGACAAGAACTGATCTCTCCCGTAGTGACGCCCGGCACCGAGGAACCAACTGGATGAGCCGGTTCCGTCACCGCGTCGTTGCCGGACGAGTCCGTCCATCGTGGGCCGGTGACAGTGCCGAACCACCGCTGAGGGCTCGTAGACCACCAGATGCCCCGCTGCGACGACCCGGAAGTACAGCTCCAAGTCCCCGCACCCACCGCTGAGGGTGCCGACGTCCAGGGCGGGGTCGAAGCCACCCAGGGCGAGCGCCGCTTCTCGTAGGACTGCCATGTTGGCCCCGGTGCCGGCTCGGCCGATCCCGGTGTACCGGTCGGCTGCGACCTCTCCGTCCTCCACCGCCGCAGCGAAGTACATGCGTCGGAAACCGCGACCGAATCCGCCTTCGATCTCGAAAAGCACCTGAGCGGGTGTCGCGAGTTCCGCAGGGACGACCAGCCCCGTCACGACCACGGCCGAGGGCTCATCAGCGAAGGCTTGCAGGAGTCCGTCGATCCAGCGGGGATGAACGAGTGCGTCGTCGTCCGTGAATGCGACCACCCGCGTCCTCGCCTCGAGCAGGGCCCGATTGCGGGCCCAGTCGAGGCCCTGCCGTGGCTCCCTGACATAACGCACCAACGGAAAGTCGGCGACCACATCGCGCGTACGCCCGTCCTGCGAGGCATTGTCGACGACCAGGATCTCCGCGACCTCCGTGCTGAGTCGCGAGATCGCCACCAGGCAGCGGCGAAGGTCATTGGGTCGGTCCCTAGAGCAGACGGCGACAGTGACGTCCGAAGCTGCGGATGTTGCTCGCGCCGGGTGGGGGACTGCCTCGAGCCCTGCCGCCACGGCGACCTCCCACCCGTCCGGGGTCGTCAGCGCGTCCCGGACTTGGTGCTCCACGAACGCGTCATCGAGCTCCTGCCGCGCGAGGTAGGGAAGCGTCCGCAGCACATCGTCCGGCGACCCCGCCCGCGTGACCTCCCCGATGGGCTCGCCGTGGTACCACACGAGCGCATGAACGCCCTCCGGATCCCGATGAGGGCGTGTCCATGTCGGCTGGGCAGTCGCGACGCCGGCCTCCATGTCCACGTCGGCGATGACGAGGCTCTCGAAAGGACGTCCATCCGGCCTACGGAGGCGTCCGCCACGACCGGGTCGCCGGGTGAGGATCCTGAAGACGGTCGAGTTCATCAAGACGCCTTCCGCGGAGGCGCCGAGGATGCGGGCTCCTCGCGGAGCTCGCCGGCTGTGTCCTCCACGGACTGCCCGACATAGAGGCCGCGCTGGAACGGCCCCTCGGGATCGAAGGTGACCTGGAGCCCCGCATCGGCGAATGCGGACTCGTACTCGTCCCGAGTGAACAGCCCGATGCGATGTCGCTCCGAGAAGTGTTCCACCCGTTGCGGCGTGCCGACGAGGTACTGGATGTCGAGCACCGAGACGTTGTCCTCCCGCTTGCTCGTGTACATCCAGCAGATCTTCAGGCCCGGCTGGTCGACGTGGTTGGCCGTGATCGTGTTGGTCCAGTAATGGTCCGGCTCGAACCAGGGTTCGATGATGAGGAGTCCACCCGGCTGGAGGTGGTCGGCCATGTTCTGCACCGCCTGACGCATCGCCTCACGCGTCTGGACGTAGCCGATGGCGCTGAAGAGGCAGGTGATCACGTCGAAGCGCCGGGGCAAGGAGAAGTCCACCATGTTGGCCTCGTGCAGAGGGCTGTGGGGGAGCCTCCGACGCGCGACATCGAGCAGTTGCCCGTCAAGGTCCAAGCCCTCGATGTCGTAGTACCTGCTGAAGTGCTGCAGGTGTTGGCCTGTGCCGCAGCCCACGTCGAGAAGTGTCGACGCGTGCGGAGCTCGTGCCTCGATCACGTCCCGCAGCTTGGCCGCCGCTCCCTCATAGTCGACGAAGCTGTACAGCGCGTCGTAGAACGGTGCTGATTTGGTGAACATGGCTCTCCAGACGCAGGTGGCATGATCAACTAAGACGTCGAGACACGTCCGCGGCAAGAGCCCCGGACGCACGGAACGGCGGGAAGAAGCCTGTCCGATCCGACGGGTCGGCTCCCACGGCCCGGGAAAGATCCGCGTACACGGCAGGTCGGAAGACCTGCTTGAGTGCCCCGAGTGGCCATCGCCTCCCCCCGAAGCGCTGCTTGAACTCGGCGATGCCGTCCCCTCGCCGCACGCCACCACCGAGGTTCAACCGTGGGATCCCCATGTCCGTCAGCATCACGGCGCCGGCCCAGAGCAGGGGGGCGGAGAACGGGTCGCCGTCAGTGCGCGATATCCCGAAGAGGTACTCCCCGCTGTAGGCGGTGTAGGCGAAGACGCACACAGCGGCGAGGTCACCCTCGGGCGACTCTGCCCCCAGCAGGAAAATGGCGTCCTCACGGAGCAGGGCGTGCCACGTCCGGTCGCTGAACGAGTACGTGGCGCTGGCTCCCTTGCGCGCCATGAAGTCCGCAACGTTGTCCAAGAAGAACGCCTCGAGCCTCGGTCGGTCGTCGACGAGCCGGGCTGCACCGCTGTCGAATGCACGCAACTGCCGGCGCCTGTTCGAAGACAGCCCCCGATGAAGGACATCGACCCCGCTGTCGAGTTCCAAGATGTAGACGTCGTTGTGCTCGTAGTAGTCCGTAGTGCTCCGGCACACCGCAGGCGCCAACTCCGGATGCAGCCCGATGTAGGCACAGACGTAACCACGCTCCCGGGCGAACTCGTCCCAGTCCTTGAGCATCCCGGTCATCGCTCCAATACCGACGAAGCCGCCGAATCCGTACGGTGTCACGACGTCGACTAGCCCTTCCTCCCCCCTCTCTGCAACGGCGCACACGACGCGCGCCGAACCGGCCTCCCACGTGTAGAGGAAGGTCGGCCAGCCGGTTGTCAGTTGCATCGCCCGACAATTGGCCCACGTATGACCAAAGGCGTGCGGGATCCCGTGGAGAGCTCGCTCCCACGCATTGCGGTCCTCGAGTGGGATCAGCGCCTGCACGGACGGCTCAACCTTCATCTGCACCGGCGTGCCCCTCCCGCACTGTGCCGAGCATTCCCGGTCCCTCTGCGTCGTGAGAAGGGAGACGCGGCGAGTGAGAGACCGCCCTGGACCTCGACCACAGTGAAAGCCGAGCACGCTCGACCTGCCCACGCTTCAACTTGCGGACATCGAGGGGCCACGCTCGGAAGCTGTCCGAGAGGCAACGCCGGGCAGCAGGTCGATCTCCCCGTCGCAAGTGTTCCTGCGCGGCCTCGACCAGGGTGGCGGCGAGTCGGAGTCGCCGGTGGCCGTCCACTTCCGACGGGACCACGTTCGCTATGCCATCGAGGAAAACGGCCATGAGGTGGAGTCCGCCCAGCCGCGAGATCCCCGAGTACATGCCGCCGTGGTGAATGCGGTACACGCCCATCACGTCGGGCAGGTAGTGGATCTCGCCGTGCCGCGCAGCGAGGAAGTAGAGCGGCCAGTCACCCCAGGGCAGCTCGAGGTACCAGTCCGGCAACGGATCGAGCACCTGCCTCCGGAAGAGGGGAGTGCAGGCGGCCACCGGGTTGAAGTCGAGCAACTGGTGGAGTGTCAGCGTCTGACTCATCCCGGGTGGGGTATGTAACACATCAGACACTCGTCCACTCTCGTCGCGGCGGACCGCATTGTGGAAGACCATCGAGCACTCCGGATGGTCGTCGATGTACTCGACCTGGCGGCGCAACTTGTCGCCAGAGGTCCAGTAGTCATCTCCGTCGAGCCCGGCGATGTACTCACCGCGGGACAGCTTGATGAGTTCAGCGAAGATGAGCTTGCCGCCAGCGCCCAGGTTCTCCTCAGGGAACACCGGTCGAATGATGTCAGGATGTTCTCGGACGTACTCCATGATGATGGTGCGCGTGCCGTCGGCCGAGCAGTCGTCGCCGACGAGGACCTCCACGGACCCCATGCCTTGCTGTTGCAGGATTCCGTCCAGCGCCCGACCTATGAAGCGCTCGTGGTTGTAGCTTGTGACCAGAACGCTGACGCGCACACCTGACGCCGCGGCCGTCATTACTCGACACCCCTGTTGCTCGACGCAGAGTGCTTCCGTGCCGGCATCTCCCGCACCAGAGTCCGACCGGCCTTCATCGCCCGGCGGATGACACGAGTGATGACCTCGATGTCCTCCTCCCCAACCCCGGTTCCCGTGGGGAGACTCAACACCCGCCTCGCCACTCGGTCGGTCTCCGGCATCCTGACGGCCACACCGTCGTACATGGAGCGATAGGGCTCCAACCGATGGCAACCGGGGTGGAAATACCGGCGCGCGAGGACGTTCTCCGCCCACAGCACCTGGTGCAGGTCATCGCGCGACAGTGGGGACTCCTCGCCCACCTCGATGACGACGTACTGGCGACTGGTGCGGTCCTGATCGCTGTAGCGGATGAGCTCCACCTCGGGGACATCGGTGAGCCCCACGCGGTACGCCTCGTAGTTGCGGTGGTTGGTGTCGATGAACTCGTCCAAGGACTCCAGTGAGGTGAGGCCCATCGCGGCGGACACCTCGATCATCTTCCCGTTGGTCCCCAGCATGCTGACCTGGTCGTAGTCCGCGAACCCGAAGTTCCGGATCAGGCGAGCGCGTTCCGCCAACCCGTCGTCGTTCGTCGCGATCACGCCACCCTCGAACGCATTGACGAACTTCGTGGCGTGGAAGCTGAACACCTCGGCACTGCCGAAGCCTCCGACCATCCGCCCTCGGTCGGAGGAGGCGAAGGCGTGTGCGGCGTCGAACAGCAGGGTGAGTCCATGCCTCTTCGCGATGGCGGCCAACTCGTCGACCGCGCACGGCCGCCCCCAGACATGCACGCCGAGGATGCCGGACGTCCGTGGCGTGATCAGGCGCTCGACCTTCGCTGGGTCGATGTTGTGTGTCCGCGGGTCGATGTCGCAGAACACCGGGGTGATGCCCTGCCATAGCAAGGAATGCGCAGTGGCCACGAAGGTGAACGGTGTGGTGATGACTTCGCCTTGCAATCCCGCGGCGCGAACAGCGATCTCGAGCGCCACCGTGCCGTTACAGGTCGCGACGCAGTGCCGCACTCCCGCAACCGATGCCACCGCACGCTCGAACTCGGTGACCATGGGTCCGTTGTTCGTGAGCCACCGACGGTCGAGGACGTCCTCAATCCTCTGCATGAGCCGGTCACGATCCCCCACGTTCGGCTGTCCGACGTGCCGAGGTGTCGCGAACGCCGGCGGTCCACCCAGGATGGCGAAGTCCGCTCGGCCCTCGTCCCGCCGGGGTCCCTCATTCCTCACCATGCGCCCATCACCCGCTGACCGACCTCAGCACGTGCGGGGCGCGGTACGCAGGGAACCAGCCGACGGCGTCGTGTGCCGCGCCGCTCAACTCCAGATACCTCCGTGGGTCGAGGACCCGGCCGCACAGATAGGCGGGCACCTCGAGGTTGGCCCAGCCGCGTTTGAACCGGAACAGGCCATCGCTGTGAGGTCCCGCGCCGGCCGAGCCTCCGAGGTCGACGTGTCGTATTCCTCTCTTCGCCAGGTGCTCGAGGGCGGCAGCGAAGACGGCGTAGGAGGCACCCACCTCGTAGCCGGAGGAGGTCGAGGCTCCGAGGTGGTAGTACGCGCGCTGCGCCGCCTGGAGCCACAAGGCCATGCTGACCGTGACACCGTCCCTCACCGCGCGCACCGCGATCATGTTCGGCATGGCGAGCTGCTCACGGAAGGACTGCGAGGAGAAAGCACTCACCCCAGTGACCGCATGGCGAGCGACGAGGTGGGAGTACAGGTCGACCCAGTCGTCAAGATGATCGAGCGGCCTCAGACACACCTCGACGTCGACGCACCGCTCCGCTCGTCGCAGTTGCCGACGGTGGTGCATCGGCAGCGACACCGGCGCGGTCAAGTCGCGGACGAGGTGTTGCTTGAACCGCTTCACGTGATGCGGGAAGGCTGTCCGCAGCATCGGCAGATCCGCACCGCCTAGGGGGTCGGCCACGAGGACGACACTGACGAAGTTCTCCGCGAGGTCCTCCAGATCTCCCCCCAGCCTCGACCAGTCACGGCAGGCGAAGAGCGGATAAGGCCCCATGAGGTCGTGGCACTGCGATCTCGGAACCGGTCGATCCAGTACCCAGCCACCACTTCCGGGCAGTCTGACGGGGTCACCGAACTCGGCCAGCGAGGCGACATAGCGTGGGTCGCCGTAGCCGAGGTCGGGTCCCTCACTCACGGAGTCGTTCCAGAGCATCATCATCGAGGAGCTGCTCCGTCTCCCAGGTCAGCTGCGGACGGACGGCCCCCTCCCACGAACCGAACCAGCCCTCCCGTCCAGCGGCGTCGTCCCGGACGTCGAACACCAGGATGTCCTCGATCTCGTAGATGACGTAGTTCGAGTTCTCGACGACCATCAGTTCGACGCGGTGCAATCCGTCGTTGAGCAGGTTCGCCGGGATGTGGCAGGTGTCGCGGTACAACCCAGCCGGGAAGGGCCGTCCCTGCCACGCCCGTTCCAGATAAGGGAGGGCGTTGAAGACCTTGATCCCCTGCTCGTTGTAGAGGTGCAGGCTGAGATTGAGCCGTGCACCAGGCCGGAGGTTCCAGTACTCGATCTCGATCGCGATGGGGGTGCGGACATCGACGACTTCGTCCGATGACCCGGTTTCCGGGCGTACGACCGCGCGGCGCAGGCGGACGGCATCGTTGCCGGGCGCCGTCTCTCGATCCGGCCAGGAACGCTCACTCAACGCGGAGAACGAGGTCGACAGGTAGCGGGAGACGACCTCCGGCGTCGGACCGTCCGCCATGCACCGACCACTCTCCAACCAGATGGAGCGCCGACACAGCGTCTCCATCGCGGCCATGTTGTGGGAGACGAACAGGACGGTGCGTCCACCCCGGGCCACGTCACCCATCTTCCCCATACACTTCTTCTGGAACTCCGCGTCACCAACCGCCAGCACTTCGTCGACCACGAGGATATCCGTCTCGAGGAAGGCTGCAACGGCGAATGCCAACCGCGCCCGCATGCCCGTCGAGAACCGCTTCACCGGAGTGTCGAGAAATCGCTCGACACCCGCGAACTCGACGATGTCGTCCAACTTCGTCCGGATCTCTCGATTACGCATCCCCAGGATCGCCCCGTTCAGGAACACGTTCTCCCTGCCGGTGAGCTCGGGGTGGAAGCCGGTCCCGACCTCGAGCAGGGCGCCCACTCGCCCGTGGAGGAGTACCTCACCTTCGGTCGGTTCCGTGATGCGCGACAGGATCTTCAGCAGCGTGCTCTTGCCCGCGCCATTCCGTCCGATGATCCCGAGCGCCTCCCCGTGTCGCAGCTCGAAGCTGACGTCTCGGAACGCCCAGAACGTGTTCCCCTCCGACGAGGAGGCCTCAGCCGGACGTCTCATCTTGGCCAGCGGCGCCTTGGCCGCTCTCGTGATGACGTCTCTAAGAGCGAGATAGGGCTCCTGTTCCCCGATCTTGTAGCGCTTCCCGAGACCACTGACCCGGAGCGCCAGGTCCTGATCCCTAGACGGCATCAGCGAAGGACCTCTCCATCTTGCGAAAGTAGACGATCCCCCCGGCGAACAGGACGATCACAGCTGCCACCGAGACGAGCAACTCGGGCCCCGGGGCGACCGCCTCGCCCAGGAGCGCCCATCGGAACCCATCCACCACTCCCGTCATCGGGTTGAGCCCGTAGAGGAGTCGCCAGGGCTCGGGGACGAGGGACGAGGGATAGGCAACCGGGGACGCGAAGAGCCAGAGCTGCACGAGGAAGGGCAGCGTGTATCGGACATCGCGGTATCGCACATTCAGTGCCGAGAGCCACAGCGCCACCGCAAGGGCAGTGAAGGCTGCGAACAACACGAACAACGGCAGAGTGACGATCGCGACCGACGGCACGATCCCGTAGACGAGCATCATGCCGACGAGCACGACGAATGCGATACTGACGTCGACCACGCCGGCGAGCACGGCCGCGGTGGGAACGATTAGGCGCGGGAAGTACACCTTGGTGAGGATGGCTTCCTGGTCCACCATGCTGTTACTGGCCTGAACGACCGCTGTGGCAAAGAAGGTCCAGGGAACCAGCGCAGTATACGCGAACACCGGGTAGGGAACATCACCTGAAGGGATGCCCGCCAACTTCCCGAAGAAGATGCTGAAGACGACCATGGTGGAGAATGGCTGCAGAATGGCCCACGCCGCGCCGAGTGCGGTCTGCTTGTAACGGACCTTGATGTCTCGCCACGTCAGGAAGTAGAAGAGGTCCCGGTAGGCCCACAGTTCGGACCAGCCCACCGAAGGACGCCCTCGTGAGGGACGGATGACCGTGGCTCGCGCTGACCCGGGTTGCGTCATGTCGGTCATACGATGACTCCACCCGGCCCGGCCGAGTCATTGTCATGTTGCATCCGACGCTGGATGGCCATCAGCAAGCCAACGATCCGCATCGACGAAACCAATCCACTGTGCGCGTCATCCCGTCCGAGATCAAGACCCGAGGCTCCCACTCGAGGACCTCCCGGGCGAGGGTGATGTCGGGCTGGCGGACGGTCGGGTCGTCCTGTGGGCGCTCGATGAAGCTGATGTCCGAAGCCGAGCCGGTCACCTCGAGGACCAGCTGCGCCAGATCGAGCACCGACATCTCACCGGGGTTGCCGATGTTCATCGGCCCGGGATGGCCGGAACGCACCAGCCGGACGATGCCCTCGACCAGGTCGTCGACGTAGCAGACTGACCGGGTCTGGCTGCCGTCACCGGCCACGGTCAGCGGCTCGCCCGTCAGCGCCTGACGGATGAAGGTCGGGATGGCGCGTCCGTCGTTCGGCCGCATCCGCGGACCGAAGGTGTTGAAGATCCGCACGATCGACGTGTCGACGCCGTGGTACGTGCGGTAGGCCGTGGTCAGGGCCTCGGCGTACCGCTTCGCCTCGTCGTACACCCCGCGCGGACCCACCGGGTTCACGTGCCCCCAGTAGGTCTCCGGCTGCGGGTGCACCTGGGGGTCGCCGTACGTCTCGCTCGTTGACGCGAGCAGGAACCGGGCGTCCTTGGCACGCGCCAGGCCGAGCGCGTGCAGAGTGCCGGCGCTGCCCACCTTGAGCGTCTCGATCGGCAGCCGCAGGTAGTCGATGGGAGAGGCGGGGCTGGCGAAGTGCAGCACCGCGTCAACCGGGCCCACAACGTGCACGAAGTTGGTGACGTCGTACTTGACCAGCCGGAACCCCTCACGGGTCAGCAAGTGGTCGACGTTCTCCGGGTCACCGGTCACCAGGTTGTCGAGAGCGAGTACCTCACACCCGTCGTCCAGCAGCCGCTCGCACAGGTGTGACCCGAGGAAGCCAGCGCCTCCTGTCACGACGACACGCGTCACAGCACGCTCCCCGTCAGCGTGGACGACCGGCCAGTCGGCAGATCCCGCCCATTGTGGAAAGCGAACGGGTCACGGGCAATTCTGGTCGCGGATGACCAACCCGTACGAGCGGTGCGGCTACCCTCCGTCGCATGCCACGGCGACGATGGGTGGTCACGGGCGGGGCCGGCTACATCGGCGCGCACGTCGTGCAGGCTCTGCTGGACTCCGGCCGGGACGCCTTCGTGGTGGACGACCTTTCCAGCGGCCTGGCCGGACGGGTGCCAACGACGGTCGACTTCGAGCCGATGAGCATCCTCGACACTGCCGCACTCACGTCGCTGTTGGAGCGGGTTCGCCCATCCGGCGTCTTGCACCTGGCCGCCAAAAAGTCGCCCACCGAGTCGATGGCCGACCCGCTCCTCTACGCCCGCGAGAACGTCGGTGGTGTGGTCAGCCTGGTGGAGGCACTCCGTGCCACCGAAGGGACCAGGGTCGTCTTCTCCTCGAGCTGCTCGGTGTACGGCACGCCGGATCTCGACCTTGTCGGTGAGGACGCCCCGACGGTCCCGGAGAGCCCGTACGGGGAGTCCAAGCTCTACGGCGAGCGAGTTCTCGACGCCTCGGCTGCCGCGTACGGCCTGGGGGTGGTGAACCTCCGCTACTTCAACGTCGTCGGCGCTGCCGCGCCCGAGCTGCGGGACACTGGTGCCTACAACCTCGTGCCGCTCGTCTTCCGAGCGCTGGCACACGGTGAGCGTCCGCGGGTGTTCGGCGGCGACTATCCCACGCAAGACGGCACATGTGTCCGTGACTACGTCGACGTCCGCGACCTCGCCGATGCCCACGTCCGCGCCGCCGAGGTACTCGAGGGTGGACCGCGGACGGCGACCTTCAACGTCGGCCGAGGCGAGGGCAGCAGCGTGCTGGAGGTCCTCGACGTAATTCGCGCGGTGACCGGCCGGCCGCTGAAGCACGACGTCGTCGATCGCCGTCCGGGTGATCCTGCCCGCATCGTCGGACGGGTCGACCGTATCGCCCATGAACTCGGCTGGACGGCGCGGTACGACCTCGCCGACATGGTCGGCAGCGCCTGGGCTGCGGAGACGGGAGCCGACGGGACGGGCTGAGCCCCTCCGGCCGGCTCACCATCCGGCGCGGCCCGCCGCCGGCCGCTTCGATCGGGAGAACGGGTTCCCTCAGCGCGACGTCGTCCCCGACCCCGCGCGACGCCGCCACACGAGGACGACGGCGGCCCCGACGACGACGGCCGACACCACGGCCACCACCGCCGGTGACCCGGCGCGTGCGGCCCACTCGCGGAGTTGCGGCACCGATGCACCCGCCCCGACCTGCAGGACCGTGCCGGGCACGAGCCCGAGCACGGTTGCCGCCAGGAAGGGCCGGAACGGGACGGCGCTCAGCCCCGCCGCGTGATTGACGGCACTGAACGGCGCGAAGGGCAGCACCCGGGCGATGAACACCGCCGCGAACGCCCGGCTGCTCAACGCCCGGTCGACGGCCGTCAGCCGCGGTCCGGCCAACCGGACGACGGCGTTCCTGCCCAGCGTCCGGGACAGGCCGAAGGCGAGGAGCGCGCCGAGCACGCCCCCGGCGAGGCACACCGCGAGTCCCGCGGGGAAGCCGAGGACGACGCCGAGCAGGAAGCACAGGGCCGACCGCGGCACCGGGCCCACGACCACGAGCCCCTTGGCCAGGGTGAGCAGCACGAGCCCGGGGGTGCCGGCGCGCTCGACCCACCCGCGCACCGCGGCGACGTCGGGCAGGTCGAGGGTCAGCGCAGCGAGCGTGGCGACGGCGAGGACGAGGATGAGCGCGCCGGCCCGCACCCACGTCCCCCGCACCCGACCATGGTGACCCACGACCGCCACCACCCCGGCAGGCACACTGGGAGCACCGTGGTCCCGCCGCACCGAGGAGAGGAACGCCCTGCCCGCCCGCACCCGCCCGGCCGCCCTCGGCGCGCTGCTCTGCCTCCTCACCGCCTGCTCCGGTTCCGCCGAGCGGGAGACCGCCGGTCCCGGCACGAGTACCGCTCCGAACAGCACGGCCGCCAGCAGCACCGCACCGCCGACACCCGCCGACCCGGTGCAGGCGCAGGTCGACGCCGCGCTCGCCGACCTCGACCGTCGCGCCGAGGTCGCGCAGCTCTTCGTCGTCGGCGTGCAGCTCGAGGACCTCTCCCCCGGCGACGCGTTGGTCGCCGACGGCGTGGGCGGGCTCTTCCTCGCCGGTCGCTCGCAGGCCCCGGCCGCCGACCTCGCCGCCGTCACCGGCCGCTGGGCGGAGTCGGCCCCCGGCCCCCGGCCGTGGATCGCCGTCGACCAGGAGGGCGGCGCGGTGCAGGCGTTGAAGGGCCCCGGCTTCGAGCGGCTGCCACCCGCCGTCGACCAGGGGCGGCTGCCGCCCGAGGAGCTGGCCGCGCTGGCCGACCGCCTCGGTGCCTCGCTGGCCGCGGCCGGGATCAACCTCGACCTCGCGCCGGTCGCCGACGTCGTCCCGGCCGGCACCGAAGCCGCCAACGACCCGATCGGCGCCTTTGGGCGGCAGTACGCCGCCACGCCCGCCGAGGCCGTCCCCGACGTGCGGGCCGTCGTCGACGGGCTGGCGGCCCACGACGTCACCGCCACCGTCAAGCACTTCCCGGGCCTGGGTCTGGTCGACCGGAACACCGACGAGGCCGCCGGTGTCACCGACCCCGTCACCACCGCCGACAGCGAGCAGGTGGCCGCCTTCGGCGAGCTCGCCCGCGCCGAGGCCGACCCGTTCGTCATGGTGTCGTCGGCGACCTACCCGCGGTTGGACCCCGACGCGCCGGCCACCTTCTCGCGGCAGGTGATCACCACGCTGCTGCGGGGCTTCCTCGGCTTCGACGGCGTGGTCATCACCGACGACGTCGGCGCGGCCGTCGCCTTCGACGACGTCCCGCCGGGTGACCGCGCGGTCCGCTTCCTCGAGGCCGGCGGCACCCTCGTGCTCACCGTGACCGAGGACGTCTACCCGGAGATGGTCGACGCCGTCCTCGCCCGCGCTGAGGCCGACCCCACCTTCTCCACCGTCGTCGACGCCGCCGTGCGCACGGCGCTCACCGCCAAGGCCGAGGCGGGACTCCTGGACTGACGCGCGACGGGTCGGGTGCAGCGTTCCACGGCGAGCCCGCGTCGCCGGGCGGTCGTCGGTGCGTCCGCACCAGGACCACCAGCAGCGCCATCGCCACCGCCCACGCGGCGAGGACGAACACGTCCCCCAGGTGCAGGCCGTGATCCGGTACCACCTGCACGAGGATGGGGCCCTCGCTCACGTACTCGCCGGTGAGGAGCAGGACGGTGAAGCCGGACAGCACCACGCCCACGACGACGGCACAGGTCCAGCGAGACACCAGCAGCACGGTAGCCGCGTCACGCGGGGACGCCGCGCAGACCTACCCGGTCAGGTGATCCTGGTGGGGGCGCCGAGCCCGTCCGGGGGCCTGCCGGGGATCACTGCCTCGCCCGAGGCGACCCATCCGAGGGGAACCGTCCTCCTCGGCCTCGTCCGAGCCGCCGTCGCCGGATTCCCGGCGCTCGGCCGTCCGGATCACCCTGCCGAAGACGACACCCAGGACGAGCGCGAGGGCGGCCCATCCCAGGAGCGCCCATCCCCACCACGGCACGTGTCCCCCAGCCGTCGTCCCCGGCCCCCGTGCTGCGCGTCGACGCCATCCAGGAGACGATCGGCGGTCGCGCAGCGTTCCCGGATGGGGACGTCCACCCGATCCGTTGCACACGATCGGACCCGTGGGGTAAACAGGCCCGTCGAGCGCGTCTCCAGCCACCGGGACGGCACCTCCCCGGACAGGCGGAGCAGGAAAGGCGCAGTGGAGGACTCAGCAGGACCGGATCCGCTCGGTGCGGACACGCGGCAGGCGCAGCGGCACGTCGACGAGATCGCCACGGCGCTGCGCGCCGAACTCGCCATGGAGGCCGCCGGCATCGGCACCTTCGACTGGGACCTCGTCAGCGGGGTGCTGGAGCGCGACCAGCGGCTGGCCGGGGTGTTCGAGGACGACGGGACCCCCACCGGACGCGCCGTCGACACCTTCACCGCCCGGGTCCACCCCGACGACCGGGACGACGTCGCCGCGGCCGTCCAGCGCGCGATCGACACGTGCGGTGGTTTCGAGGCGCTCTACCGGGTCCGGCTCCCCGGCGGCACCACCCGGTGGATCTCCGCCCGTGGCCGCGCGCTGGGCGACGTGACGGGCGTCGCCACCCGGCTGCTGGGCGCGGCCTCCGACGTCACCGACCAGCTCGGCGTGGCCCGCGTCCTCGAGGCGATGCCGGCCGGCTTCTACGCGCTGACCCCCGACTGGCGCTTCGCGCACGTCAACGCCGAGGCCGAGCGCATGCTCGGCCGCTCCCGGGACGAACTGGTCGGCCAGGTGATCTGGGAGGCCTTCCCGGCGGCCCGCGGCTCGGTGTTCGAGCAGGCCTACCGCCGCGCGGCCGCCACCGGCGAGCCGGTGACCTTCGACGCCTACTACCCCGCCCCGCTCGACGGCTGGTACGAGGTGCGCACCTGGCCGACGGCCGAGGGGTTGTCGGTCTACTTCCTGGAGGTCACCGAGCGGGTCCGGGCCCAGGAGGAGCTCCGCCGCGCCGCGGAGCGCGTGGCCACGGTGGCCCGGGTCAGCACCGAGCTGGCCGGGTCCCTCGACGCCGAGGTCGCCACCGGGCAGGTGCCGCGGCTGGTGGTCCCGGTGCTGGCCGACGCCTGCATCGTCAGCGTCCTCGACGAGCACGGACACGGCCGGTCGGTGAGCACCTGGCACGCCGACGAGGCGCAGCGCGACCTGCTCGAGCGCTACGCCCGGTCGCGACTGTCCTCGCTGACCTCCATCCCGGCGGTGACCCGCACCATCTCCGGGGGCGAGGTCCTGAGCCTCCCCGGCCACGACGCGGTGGCCACCACGCCCGACGGCGAGCCTCGCGAGCTCCTGAGGGCCCTGCGGCCGAGTGCCGCCCTGGCCCTCCCGCTCCGCGGCCGGGACCGCCCGCTGGGCCTGGTCTCGCTGCTCTACACCGGCGACCGGGTCCCCACCGAGCAGGAGGTCGCGACGCTGCGCGACGTCGCCGACCGGCTGGGCATGGCGCTGGACAACGCGCGCCTCTACGGCACCCAGCGGCAGCTCGCCCTGGAGTTGCAGCGCTCCATGCTCACCGCGCCCCCGGAGCCCGACCACGCCGAGATCGTCGTCCGCTACCTCCCCGCCGCCGAGGCGGCCGCGGTCGGCGGCGACTGGTACGACGCCTTCCTCACCCCCGACGGGGCGACGGTCCTGGTCATCGGCGACGTCGCCGGTCACGACACCGCGGCCGCCGCCACGATGGGGCAGCTGCGCAGCCTGCTGCGCGGCATCGCGATCGGCACCGGGGCCGGGCCGGCCGACGTCCTGTGCGACCTCGACCGGTCCATGGCCCTGCTGCGGCTGCCGACGCTGGCCACCGCCGCCGTCGCCCGGCTGGAGCAGACCCCCGAGGAGGTCGGCGACGGGACCACCCGGCTGCGCTGGTCCAACGCCGGGCACCCGCCGCCGGTGGTGCTCGGCCCCGACGGCGCGGTCACCGTCCTCGCCGGGGGCCGCGCCGACATGCTGCTCGGGGTCGACCCCGACCGCGAACGGCGGGAGTCGGTGGCCCGCCTCGACCGGGGCGCCACCGTCCTGCTCTACACCGACGGCCTGGTCGAGCGACGCGACGAGGACCTCGACGCCGGGCAGGCCCGGCTCGTCGAGACGTTGGCCGAGCTGTCCGGGCGCCCCCTGCCGGAGCTGTGCGACCTGCTCGTCGAGCGCATGGTCGACGGCCGACCCGACGACGACGTCGCCCTGGTCGCCGTCCGGCTGCACCCGCAGGACCGGCCGCGCCCGGCGGGGTCGGGCGGGTGATCGTCGTGACCGCCGCGGGCGGCCCCACCGGCACCGCGGTCGTGCGCGCCCTGCGCGACCGGGGGGAACGGGTGCGCGCCGTCGTCGCCACGCCCGGCCCCCGGCCGGAGCTCGACGCGCTGGGTGCGGAGGTCGTGGTCGCGGACCTGGCCGGCGACGTCTCGGCCGCGCTGGCCGGCGCCGCCGCGCTGTACCTGGTGTGGCCCAACTTCGACCCCCGCGAGCAGGACGCCGCCCCGGCGGTGCTGCGCGCCGCGGCCCGCGCCGGGGTCGGGCGGCTGGTGTACCACTCGGTGCTGCGCCCGCAGGTGCGGGCGATGCCGCACCACGCCGCCAAGGACCGCGTCGAGGAGGCGCTCGACGGCGCCGTCGCGGGCACCGGCGCCCGCTGGCGGGTGCTGCAGCCGTGCGCCTACGCCGACAACCTCGACACCGCCGTTCCCGCCGCCGCGCGCTCCGGGGAGCTGCGCAGCCCGTGGGGACTGGAGCGGGCGCAGTCGTTCGTCGACCTGCGCGACGTCGCCGAGGCCGCCGCCGTGCTGCTCACCGAGGACGGCCTCGACAGCGGCACGTTCGAGGCAGCCGGGCCCGAGGAGCTCACCGCGCCCGACGTCGCCGCGTTGCTCACCCCGCACCTGGGGCGCGAGGTGACCGCCGTCGACGCCGACCCGCCCGACGACGACGGCAGCTACGCGCGGCGCTGCCTGCGGACGATGTTCGCCGAGTACCGGGCGCACGGGTTCACGGGCAGCCCGCGGGTGCTCGCCGCGCTGCTGGGCCGCCCGCCGCGGACCTTCTCCGACCACCTCCGCGCGTAGTCGTGGGGGGGGGGGGCGGGGGGGGGGGGGGGGGGGGGGGGGGGGGGGGGGGGGGGGGGGGGGCCGGGTGGGGGGCGGCGGGGGCGGGGGGC
The DNA here is from genome assembly GCF_054050195.1 of Geodermatophilus sp. SYSU D00710. Lineage (NCBI taxonomy): Bacteria > Bacillati > Actinomycetota > Actinomycetes > Geodermatophilales > Geodermatophilaceae > Geodermatophilus > Geodermatophilus sp. SYSU D00710. Next base: position 21 of record NZ_JBJGYX010000017.1, on the reverse strand, counting down.
GGGGGGGGGGGGGTCGGCGCG